>JAAYGG010000074.1 GCA_012727895.1 Bacillota bacterium | reverse complement strand
GTGGGTGTGGGCCTTGATATCGGGACCGGGGCAGTAAAGGCGGTCCAGATATCGGGAGACAAAACCTTTCATGTAAACAGGTTTGCCGCCGTACCCTTGGACGAAGGGGCTTTAGACGCCGGTGCGGTCGCTGACCGGAAGGCGGTGGCTGCCGCTGTCCGGGAGGTTTTACGGGCCGGCCGGATTAAGGGAAAGCGGGTAGTGGTAGCCATTGCCGGGCAGGCGGTGGTGGTGCGCAACATTAAGATGCCGCTAATGGAGGATGAGGAAGCGGCAAACGCCATCCGCTGGGAGGCCGAGCGTTACATCCCTTACCCTGTGGATGAAGTAACGCTTGATTTTGAGATCATCGACAGGGACATGGAAGAAGGCGAGATGGAAGTCATTCTTGCCTGTGCTCATAATGATATCATCCGCAGCCACTTGGAAGTCCTGTGGGAAACGGGGCTGCAGCCCTTGGCCATAGATGTCCAGCCCTTTGCCATGATGAGGGGGCTCGGGATCGAATACAGCCGGCCGGCGGAGAGCGTGGCCATGTTGGATATTGGCGCCGCCAGCAGCGACCTGGTGATCGCCAGGGCTGCGATTCCCTATTTTACCAGGATTCTCCCGGTAGGAGGTAACCGCCTGACCGAACTGGTGGCCAAATATGCAGGGCTGGAAGGGAACGAGGCGGAAACAGCTAAAAAGACCGTTGGCAACGCCCTTGCTGAACCGGGAGAGTTTTCCCAGGAAAACAGGGAGTACCAGGTCAACATGGGACTTAAAGCGGGTTTGAAAGACCTTGCCTTGGAGTTGCGCCGCTCCTTTGATTATTACCAATTACAGCATAAAGGAGAAAATATCTCCAGATTGATCCTTTCCGGCGGCAGCGCCCTGATTAATAACTTACCCGCCTTTTTAGCCAAGGAATTAGAGGTAGAAGTAAGTGTTGGTGTTTACGACGAACGGGTTCGTTGTCCGAAAGCGCTTTTTGAGAGATTCCAGGAGCAATCCCCGGTTTACACCGTTGCGCTTGGGCTGGCCATGCGGGAGGTGACCGAAGAGTGAGGATTAACCTTCTACCGCCGGAATACCGCCCAAAACCGCTGGTCGAACTCAGGCGCGTCTTTTTACTCACCGGGGCAATAGTTGTTCTCCTGGCGTCACTGGCTTTTTTTGGTTGGAATTATTTAACATCAAATAACTTGGCGGAGCGTATTGCTGTGCTTGAAGGGCAGATCGCCGTTTACGATCCGGCCATGGCGGAACTTGAAGGGCTTGAGGCTTTCATCGCGAAGGTCCGCCAGTGGGAGAAGGAAGTGGAGGAGATCGGCGGTCTTTACCCCCCGCACCAAGAGGTTTTTTGGAGCCTGGCCGCAGCTTTACCCCAGGAGGCCTGGTTGACAGAGGTAGAGATAATACCCGGGGAAAAGCTGACCGTCAGGGGAAACTCCCTCAATTTTCGGGCCATGGGCCGGCTGTTGGAGAATATTAACGGTGTGGCATTCTTTCAGTCTTCATTTTTAAAAGAAGTGCGGGAGGTTACGCAGGACGAGGTAACCTCCTACCAGTTTGAAATAGAAATAGAGGCCGGGGGGGACCTGAATTGAAAAGCGAAGGCAATTTACTCCGGCTGATTGTGGGCATACTTATTTATCTTGTGGTTACCGGAGGGGCGCTGGTGGCGGGGTTTAATTATCTCGGCCGTAGCCGGGAGTACGCGGCCATCGTCAGCGAGCGGGAAGCTGAGCTTGTGATGACCCGGAGACGGGTTGAAGAGGATCTGCCCCGCCTGAAAAAGGAATATGACAAATACTACGAACGGGCAAAGAGCTTGCGTAGATTCACCCCCACCCGGGAAGAGCAGGAACGGGTGGTGGTCAGTATTGAGCAATTGGCAAAATCCGCCGGCATCCAGATCCATTCTTGTCAGATGAGCGGAGAACTCCGGACGGTAGAGGGGAAGCCCGCCTACCAGGCTTACACCTGGGAGATCTCCTGCACTGGTCGTTACCCGCAGATGGATCGCTTTTTAACTTTGCTGGAGAGGGCGGACCGGTTGATGAAGGTAGCCGGATTGAGCGTCAGGGCACGCAGTGAGGCGGATGATCCCGGAACTTATGTTCTCGATATTGACCTTGAATTAGACTTGATTGTCAGGACCGAGGGGTGACAAGATGGCTGGCGAAGAGAAAACAACACAGGCGCCAAAAAAAAGCCCGAGCCCGATTTTGCTGGTTATTCTGGTCCTGGCATTGGGCTTTGTGGTTTTTGATTTTTTAACCAGGGAACGGTCGGCCGGGCCGGCGCCCCAGCAATCGGCATATGAAAGACGGGTTCCCCGGGTGGTACCGCCATTGCCTGAAGAAGAGAAGAAAGTAGAAGAAAAAAGGGAGATCACAACCAGGCCGGCGCGGGATCCCTTCCTTTTACCGGCGGGGGTAAGAAGAAAGATGGCGCAGAGCCGGTCTGCGGAAAGAAGTGGCGGAACCGGCGAAAGTAAAGAAATGTTAAGTACGTTGCCGCCCGGAACCGTCGCACCGGAGGTCCAGGGAGAACCCGGCAAACCCGTTGTCCATCTGCAACCGGTTTGGACGGGGACCATCGCCACCGCTGAGGAACGGGTGGTAATTATCAAGTACAACAATAAATCCTTTATCCTGCAACTGGGAGAGACCTTGCCCGGGACCGATTACCGGCTGGTGGAGATTAGACAGGATGTGGTGGTCTTGCAGGCGACCGGCGGGCAATTACGGTTGCGCCGAAAAGAGGAGGCGAAATAATGGCTTACGGGAACGGAAGATCTCCTTGCCGGATGGCTTTAACCAAAGAAAAGAGGCGGAAAATAACAGCTCTGACCTTAGCAGCACTGGCATTCTTTTCCCTGTCCTGCCCGGCCCTGCCGGTGAGAGCGGAAGCGGAAATCGAAACGCAACTGCTTTCCCAGTTTGACATCTTTGAGGCGGATATCAGGGATGTCTTCCGGAGCCTGGCCGAACTGGGCAACCTCAATGTTTTGCTGGACAAGGATGTTCAGGGACTGGTGACCATCAACCTGAAACACGGTTTAAAAATCAGCGAGGCCATTGAGTTACTTGCCCGGACCTACGGTTACTCCTACCGGTGGATTGTCCCGCGCCGGACAGTTATTATCGG
>JAAYGG010000073.1 GCA_012727895.1 Bacillota bacterium | reverse complement strand
CGTTAGGAGCGAGCAGGGCAAGGCGCGAGGGAGGACGGAGCGCAGATAATACTCGATGTATATCGAGCACCGCCCGGACCGAGCAACGCAGCCATGCGTACGCGCGCGTAGCGCGCGACTAATAACGCCGCGTCTGCCGGCAATCCGGCAAAAAGCCATCAGTCCTCACCACTCGTAGGGTTAGCCAAAGGAAGGTGAAGTAACCGGCATGTCCACCCCCTCCTACCCCGTAGACATCATCGTTGTCAGTTTCAATACCAAAAAATACCTGGCTGCTTGCCTAGAAAGCATCCGGGCTTACAGCGGCCACCCGGGCGACTACCGGGTCACCGTTGTCGACAACGCCAGCACCGACGGGAGCCCGGCTCTGATCCGCTCCACCCGTTGGGTCAAGGGCATCTTCAACAGCGTCAACCGGGGCTACGGGGCCGCCTGCAACCAAGGGATAAAAAGCGGCGCCGGGGAATATATTTTTCTTCTGAACAGCGATACTATGGTCACTCCCGGCTGGTTGCCCTCCCTCCTCCAGTTACTGGCCCGGCCCGATACTGCCGTAGCCGGGCCGCGCCTGGTCACCCCCGACGGGTTCCTTGCCGGCGCCGGCGTGACCGGCAGCAACAGCCGGCCAATCCTGCGGGGATGGGGTGAGCCCGACGACCCGGGAAAATACAACGAGATCACCGAATGCCTCAGCGTCAGCGGCGCCTGTATGGGGATTAAACGCGCCCTCCTGCCGGAACTGGGCTATTTCGACGAACACTATTTCCACTACTTTGAAGAGACCGACTACTGTTACAACGCGCGTTTTCACGGGTACAAAATTTTCTATTGCCCCGAAAGCAAAGTAATTCACCGGGTTGCCGGGAGCTGCCGGAACCCCAGGCGTTTACAGCGCTACTTCCGGGAAGGGGAGAGGTATTTCCAAAAGAAATGGGAGGGTTTCCTGGCGGACCCGCAGGTATACGGGTAATCACCGGTCGTGGTTGCCGCTCAGGCCGGTGGAGAAGCGGAGGTGGAGCCGTGGAAAAGAGCAAAAAAACCAGTATCATTATTGTCAATTACAACTCCCGCCCTTATCTGGAAATCTGTCTCCAGTCCCTGTTGGCTAATACCCTCTCTCCTTATGAGATCCTGATCATCGACAACCATTCCAAGGACGATTCCGCTCTCTTCCTGGAGAAGATTAAAGATCCGCGGATCCGGGTCTACATAAACAATTCTAACGTGGGGTACAGCAAAGCCTGCAATCAAGGGCTGGTGGAGGCAACTGGCGATTATTTCGTCACCATGAACCCGGATGTGGTGGTCCCGGAGGGCTGGTTGACCCGCCTCCTCTATCACCTGGAGGTCAACCCCCGTACGCTGATTGTTGGCCCAAAAAGCCTGGAATTCGGCGGTTCCCGGTGGACGGGGCCGCTTAGTTTTTCCTCACGGCTGCCTGCAGCAGACCGGAAGTTTGCCCGCCTTTACCACCGCATGTCGGAACCGGCAAAATTCCTCAGCGGTTGCCTGCTCCTTTTTGACCGGCGTCTCCTCCGCTGCGTCGGCTTTTTTGACGAAAATCTCATCCTGGGCGGGGATAATTTTGACCTTTCCCTCCGGGTCCGCCGGGCCGGCTACGAACTCCGGATCGCCAAAGATCTCTTGATCCGCCACGTTATCCACGGTTCATTCCGCAACAGTGATCCGCAAGAGAATGAACGGCTGGCCACTGCCTCCTGGAAATATTTCTACCGGAAATGGGAACGGGAACTTAAGGAATACGGGTGGAAAAGGCTTTTTGAAGACGAATTCCCTGTCTTCCCCGGTGAAGAGACCTTCCGGGTCCTGCCCGTATTCCCGGGAGGTGTCAAGCGATGAAAAAGACCGGTTTGTATAAGGGGAAGAAAATCCACCCCGTCAAAGATGTGTTGGAGAAGATCCGGACCGCGCTGGCCAGCGGGAGCAGGCTCTCTTTGATCCGCCTGGCCAGCGGTGAGGCGTTTACCCTGGCCCACGGCGTCCTCCTCCCTTTGCACCGGATCCCCTGGTGGGTTGAGTATGCCGGGGTCAAGCTGCCCAATGAACCGGCCCGGCAGGCCTTGCTCACCGCCTTGCGCACCGCCGATATTGTCGGCCTCTCCACCGACCGCAAGCACTGGGAATCCGCTCCCCTGTTGGAACAGGCCCTTTCCTACTTCCAGGTTGAACCGCACTGGCTGACCGATTCCACCATCAACTGGCATCTCCATTATTACGACCGCCTCTACCGGCTCCTCGGTAACGAACCCACCGTTTTGGTGGGGCGGCTGGCGCCGGCTGCCGCCGGCCGTCTCCGCCGGAAAGGGGTGAATCTCGTCGGCGCCGTTCCCCTGGAAGGCTTTGATGATCTGCCCCGGGTGGAAGAGGCTTTGCTTAACGGGGCTTTTTTCCGGGTGGCGCTGGTCGCCGCCGGGATCCCCGCCTCCATCCTCTGCCCCCGCCTGGCAAAGAAAACCGGTTGCATTGCCATCGACTACGGGCACGTCATCAACGATCTCTTGCACCCCGGGTTTTGTATAAAAGACCTTGACCGGGAGAAAGAACGCTGGCGGGAAAGTAAAAAACCTGGGGGGGCGAGGTCCTGATCGTGGTCTCCCAATTCTTCTCCGGGAAGCGGCGGATTTTCAAGAAAATCTCCCCCAAACGGTGCCTGTAGGTGTGCTGCCGGTAGGCCCTTTGTTGCGCCGCTTCGCCAATCTTCGCCCTGGTTGCCGGTTTGGCCAGGTACTCCTGGATCTTTTCCGCCAGATCCTCCGGGTCGCTAAAACCGACCATCTCCACGCCGTCGGTAAAACAATCCCAGAGCCCGGGGCGGGTCCGGTCCACCAGTTGAAAAGCGGCGCAACCGGCAAGGGCAAAGGTCCGGTCGTTAGGGCTTTCCGCCCCCACGCCCAAGCTGTTCCCGGAGGGCGGATCCACCGGGTCCCTGTGGATATTCAGGTTGATGCGGGCGCCGTTGTAGTACTTCCGGATCTCCCAGAAATCCCCGGTCACCGGGCGGACTTTATCCCTTAGGCCGGGGTGGAGCCGGCCCCAGCTTTCCCAGTCGCCAATGAGGATAACCTTTAGTTTCTTCAAAAGGGGCGCCAGGTAATTAATGATCCTTAAGCGGTTGGGAAAACCCATCCCCACAAACAGGAGATCGCTCCGGTAGGCCGGGGGCGCTGTCACCCGCTGGTGGACACGGGGGTTGCAACACCAGGGGAGGTAATAAACACGGGGGTGGTCATACTCCCGGACCGCCCGCTGCTCGGTGGTGAAAACATACTGGTAAGCCCCGACCATCTCCCCGCGGTGATAATCGATCTCATAGGGGTCCTCCACCAGCCAGAGGGCGGTGGCCGCCCCCCGCTCCCCGGCATAACGTACCAGTTCCGGCCGGGTATAAGTGCCGTGGACCACCAGGAGAAGATCGGGGTTAAACTCCCGGATCAGGCGGCGGGAGAGGTTCTGGGGCGAGGTTTGCCGGACCAGGCAGTGAAAATCCTGGCGCAAACAGGTGTGGATATCATAGGCATAGCGGGCGGGGAACCCCGGTATTCCCGAGTTGACAAAGAGAACTTTCATTTCTGTCACCCCGTAGTTGCTGTTGGCTGATTCCTTCTGCGTCCGGCAATTTTCTGCCAGCGTAAAGCCTGTATCCTGCTGACACTCTCTTCCCCGTCCTTCCCGGTACTCCTTGCCCCGCCGGCCACTTGCAACGGGGCAAACCGTCCCCGCCATTTCCGTGAGAACTTCGCGATACTCTCCACCTCTTTCCTGTACCAAAAGGGGTCTTTATCTGCGGGGTTCCTCCCCCTTGTGTATCCCTCGTGGTGCACGGCGACGGCATCCCCGGCGTAGATCACCCGCCACCCTTCCTCCCAAACCCGCAGAGAAAAATCGACATCTTCCAGGGCGATAAAGAACCGCTCATCCATTCCCCCCATGCGCTCCCAGAGTCCTTTATTAACCAGCATCAGGGCGCCGGTCACCGCCAGCGCTTCACCGCGCCTGAGAGCCGGCGGGTAATTCCCGGGCCGGAAGCGGTATTCGTGATCAAAAACCCTCCGGGCCGGCAGGTAAATTACCCCGCCGTGTTGAATCCGGCCGTCCGGGTAAAGAAGCCGGGCGCCAACCACCCCCACCCGGGACCTGCGGGCTTCCCGCAGCATCGGGTCGAGCCAGTTTTTCCAGGGGAAAAAAACGTCGCTGTTGACCAGGCAAAGATAATCTCCTTTACTACCGGCGGCCCCCGTATTCACTGTGGCGGCAAATCCGGTGTTCTTTTCTTTTAAGAATAAACGGACGGGATACGGGTGCAGCCGGCGCCTCAGCTTCTCCTGTAACCCCGGAGGGCTCCCGTCATCAACAACGATTATTTCCCGGTTATAAAGAGCCGGTGGTACGCTCTCCAAAACTGAAACCACGCATTTTTCCACCAGTTCCAGTTGGTTCACGGTCGGAATAATTATGCTGACCAAAGGCTGTCGCCGGTTTTCCGGTCTCACTTCTTTCCCTCCAGTCACCGATTCTTTTAACATTCTATGTCTCACTCCACCCCGGGGACCAGGCAGGTTGCGAATTATGCCGGGGTAACTGCACAGCGGGCGCAGCCGCCCGTAAAATAATATCACCTGCTGCCCGGCGCCGTCCGCCGGTCTTATCGCTTCCAGTAAACAAATGGGGAGGAACCGCCAGTGAAAATTAAAGAGGAAAAAATCCACTCCCACCCCGAGGTGCTGGCCCGTATCAAAGAGGCCCTGGCTACCGGGAAAAGCCTTTCCTTAATCCGTCTCTGCAGCGGTGAGGGTTTTACCCTGGCCCATGGCGTCCTTCTCCCGCTGCACCAGATCCCCTGGTGGGTGGAGTATGCCGGGGTCAAACTGCCCAACGAGGCGGCAAGAAAGGCGTTGCTCCATGCCCTCCAAACCGCCGATATCGTCGGTTTGGGTACCGACTATTCCAACTGGCAGTCCGCCCCGCTCCTGGACCGGGTCCTTACCTACTATAAGATCAGGCCCCGTTATCTCACCAGTTCCACTGTGAACTGGCGGCTCCATGCCCATAACCGCCTTTACAAGCTCCTCGGCAAGACCCCCACCGTGCTGGTGGGCCGCCTGGCGCCTGCGGCCGCCCCGCTCCTGAAAAAAAGGGGCGTGCATGTTGTGGGCGCCGTGAGTCTTGAAGGGTTTGAGGAATTACCGGCCGTGGAAAAACGGCTGTTACGGGAGTACAAATTCCGGGTTGCCCTGGTGGCGGCCGGGATCCCCGCGGCTATCCTCTGTCCCCGTTTGGCGGCAAAAACCGGCTGCGTGGCCATTGATTACGGGCATGTCATCAACGACCTGCTCCACCCCGGTTTCAGCGCCAAGGATCTGCCCGCTGAGAAAGAACGCTGGCGGCGCCAGCGCATGCGCAAAAAGGGGGGCCAAAAATGACCGGTTACCGCCTGCGGGAAGAATTGGCCGCCCGGGAAAAGGCGAAAAACCCGGTGAAGATCGGTGTGGCCGGCGCCGGCTTTCTCGGCCGGGGTTTGGTCAACCAGATCAGCCGGATGCAAGGTTTACGCGTGGTAGCCCTGGCCGCCCGCCGCCCGGAACAGGCCGGGGCCGTCCTCAACCAGGCGGGTAAGGACGTTAAATACCGGCGCTGCCATGACTTGGAAAGCCTGCAGAAGGCAATTGCCTGCGGGGAAGTTGGAGTTGTCACCGACCCCCTGCTGCTGGCCGGGGCGGACCTGGATATCGTGGTGGACTGTACCGGGGACCCGGAGGCCGGCGCCGCCTTAGGCTGCGCCGCCATCAAAGCCGGCCGGAACTTCATTGCCAACCCGGAAACGGACGCCACTGCCGGCGCGGCCTTAAAAGCCCTGGCCGACAAAGCGGGTGTGGTCTATAGCGGCGCCGACGGCGATGAACCCGGGGTAATTATGAACCTCTACAATTATGTCTCCCTCCTCGGCCTGGAGATTGTGGCTGCCGGCAAATTCAAAGGCTATCTCAATCATTTTGCCACTCCGGCGACGGTCAAAAAATGGGCCCGCCTTTTTGCGCAGAACCCCTATAAAATTGCTTCCTTCGCCGACGGGACCAAGATGAATATGGAAATGGCCATTGTCGCCAATGCCACCGGCTTGTCACCGGATACCAGGGGGATGAACTGCCCCCGCGGCACCCTGGAAGAGGTGGCCCGGTTGATGCAGAAACGGGAAGACGGCGGGGTCCTCTCCAATACCGGCGTGGTCGAGGTGGTCCTGGGGGCGGAACCCAGCGGCGCCGTTTTTGTGGTCGCCACCGTCACCCACCCGCAGATCAAAAAGGACCTCCAGTATTTAAAGATGGGCGACGGCCCGAATTACCTTTTCTACCGGCCCTATCATCTTTGCGGCATGGAACTGGGGATCGCCATCGCCCGCGCCGTCCTGGCCGGGGAGGCGACAATTGCCCCGGCCGGCTCCCCCGTGGCCGAAGTCCTGGCCGTGGCCAAGCGGGACCTGCGCCCCGGCGAAGTCCTGGACCAGATCGGCGGTTACACTTTTTATGGTCTGATCGACCGGGCGGCAGTCGTCAGAAGGGAAAATCTCCTCCCGGCGGGGTTGGCCCCGGGCGCCCGGGTTCTCCGCCCGGTCAAAGCCGGCCACCCGCTGACCATGGACGATGTGGAGTTGAAACCCGACTCTGTCCTCCGCCAACTCTACCTCCAGACGCAGCCGGCTTGAGAACTATCTCACCGGCCATTTCCTTCCCATCAAGCGGAAGAGTTCCTGCAGGCGGCGTTTGTAAGTATGCTTCCGGCAGGCCCTTTGCCTTGCGGCGGCGCCGATTTTTCTCCTCAGGTCGGGCCGTTGCAGGTAAAAGCGGATCTTGTTCTCCAGATCCGCAGGGTTGGAGAAACTGATGATCTCCCGGTCCTTAAGGAAGCAGGCCCAGAGATCCGGGCGGGTATCATCCACCAGTTGCAAAACCCCGCAACCGGCCAGGATAAAAGCGCGGTCATTAGGGCTGGTGCTCGGCACCCTCCTCCTGTTGGCATACTGGGGCCGGACCGGGTCCCGGTGAATATTAAGGTTGATCGCGGCGCCGTTGTAATATTTTTGGATCTCCATGAAATCATTAACCACCGGAATGACAAACCGCCTCAGCTTGGGGTGGAGTTTTCCCCACCGGGTCCAGTCCCCGATCAATTTGACATTAAGGTTTTTCAAGAAAGGAACCATGGAATTGAAGAGTTCCAGGCGGTTGGGGAAGCCCATCCCGACAAAACAGAGGTCGCTGTGGTATTTCGGAGGGACGGCCATCGGCCTGCTAACGTGCGGATTACAAGCAAAGGGAAGGTAGAAGACCCGTGGCCTCCGGTATTCCTTAACCGCCTGCCGCTCGTTGGTAAAGACAAAATCATAACTCTCCACCATCTTCCCCCGGTGGCGGTCGATCTCAAAGGGATCTTCCAGGATCCAAAGGGCGGTGGTACTCCCCAGCTTATGGGCATAACGCACCAGGTTGAGCGGGGTTTTGCTCCCGTGCGCCACCAGGAGAATTTCCGGGCGGAGTTCATGGAGCAAAGCTGTGGAAAGGCTTTGCGGGGAGACCCGCCACACCCGGCTTCCGGGGTCCTCTTTCAGTGCCTGGTAGATGTCGTGATCAAACCGGTCATGGATCCCCGGGATCCCGCACCCGACAAAAAGGATCCTCATCATACTCCCTCCCCGTTTTCTTTTGGTTTTTCGAAGCCGCGCGTGGTTTAACCCTGTTTTCTTTACTTCTTCTTCCGGAGTACCTTGCACCAGTGGGCCGACTGCAACCGGCTGAAACGGATCTTCCCGCCGGCTTCGGGATCGGGCCAGCCAGAGGTGAAAAACCTGCCCCATTTCCGCCAGAACCTGGCTTTGGTCTCCCTGTCCATCTTGTGCCAGAAAGCCCAGGAAGCCGCCTTCCGGTTCGCCCTGGTCGTTCCCTCGGGGTGAACCGCATAGGCTTGACCGGTATAGAGCACCCGCCGCCCGGCAGCCCAGGCCCGCAAGGAAAAATCCACGTCCTCCCAGGAGAGAAAGAATTGTTCATCCATCCCGCCCAGTTTATCCCAGAAACCCTTTTCCACCAGCATCAAGGCGCCGGTAACCCCCAAGACCTCCGTTGTTTCCAGGGCCGGCGGGTAGTTGCCCGGCCGGTGCCGGTACTCATGGTCAAACCGCCGGGTGCGCGGCAGGTAAACAACGCCGGCATGCTGCAGGCGCCCGCTGGGATAGAGAAGGCGGGCGCCGACCACCCCCACCCCCGGCTTCTCGATCTCCCTTAACATCGCTGCCAGCCAGGGTTTGCGGGGGAAAACCAGATCATTGTTGACCAGGCAGAGATACCGGCCGCGGGCAACGGCGGCGCCGCTGTTTACCGCATGGGCAAAGCCGGTATTCTTTTTCTGCCGCAAAAGCCGCCCGTTGAACGGCCTTAGGGCCTTGGCCAGTTCTTCCTGGAGCGGCGGCGGGCTGCCGTCATCCACCACCACAAATTCAAAGGCGTGGGCCGGCAAGGAAAGCCCGGCGGTAAGCGAGGTCAGGCATTTTACTACCAGATCGACCTGGTTGATGGTGGGAATGACAAAACTGACAAGGGGTTTTGGTACAGGTTTGGGTTTTGGTATGGCTGTTGCCTTTAGTAGGGAGAAAGTATTGGTCGTGGATTGCACCTTTGGTTTAGGTTGGGGACTGGCAGTTCTGCGCACCTGTTTCACTCCGGAGATTAATCTCCTATATCCTATGACCTTTCCGGTCTCCGGGAAACAGGGGCAAAAAAAAGATGCCCCGGTAATACCGGGGTACCCTTTACTTCCGCCCGTACGTGTTTCTTCTCCATTCTCCCCTGCTGCGGTCTTTGCGCCGGCGGGCCAGGTACCTGTAGGAGAGGTGTGTTTCCGGGAGATAGTCCTTGGTAGCGCCGGGTTTTTTATCTTCCGTCTCCCACTTAACCATCTCTTCCACTGTCAACTGTTGCCGCCGCCACCAGGCTTGCAGCGCAGCCCAGGCGTGGGCCGGCTGCCCGAGGAAGCTGCTCCTGTAGATGAGTTCCGCCACGAAGAGGATGAGGGCCAGGAGAATCAAGGGCCGCCGCAGCGGGATCCAGCGCCAGTTCCAAGGCGGCTCAGGTATTTCCGGGTTCTCCAGGGCCAGGCTCCGGCCGCCAGTCAAAAAACTGAGGCGTTCCAAAAAGCCGGTATCGGGCCCTGCTTGCCGGTGCTCCAGGCCGGGGGGGTTGAAAACCCACCCGGTATTCCAGGTTTCCCCGTTGATTTCGTAGACGGTAAAGAGGTGGAGTCCCGGATCATCCAGGGGAATTACCGCCTCGTACCGGCCGGCCGCCGTCTCCCGCAGGCGGTAGGTGGCGCCCTGCCCGTCCCTGGCCGCCAATTGCAGGCCGGGCCGGAGCCGGCGGTCCGGACCGGTCGCCTCCACCACCAGCCGGGCTGTTCCTGCTTCCAGGGTGGCAAAGACCCGGAGCCCCTCGTCCGGGCCCCCCCGTTCCAGAGAACGCACTAGTTGGCCGAAGAAACGGTTGTAAAATTGCCGGCGTACCCAGGGGGATAACCAGCGCCGCCCTGTATCAGCCGTAAAAACCGCCACCCGGCCGTTGCCGTAGCGCCAGGCCGCCAGTAGAGGGTCGCCTTCTCCCACTTCCAGGTAGACTTCGGCGGTCTCTTTCGCTTTGGTACGTAAGTAACCGAGGACCGGCGGGAGGGGATCAGGCAAGCCGCCAAGGAAGTCCGCGGGGGTCCGCAGCACAGGCCTGAAGGTGCCCTCCTGGATCAGTTCCCTGGTAACCCGGAAAGTCTCCGCCACAATAATCTGGGGAAGGCGGGCCTCATCCGCCCGGTAAAATTCCCCTTCCCCCATTACGGCAAGATCCTGCAGGAGTTTTTCGTTAATATCATAGCCCACACCGATTGTGGTGACTGTTACCCGCATCTCCCGCAACCGTCGGGAAAACCCGGCAAAATCCGCCTGTACAGTCATGCCGTCGCTGATGATCACCATATGGCGCCGCACCGCTTCCGCGCCGGTAAAAGCGCGAATCGCCGCTTCCAAACCCATTGCCAGGTCGGTTCCGCCGCCGGGGCTGATCTTCCGCACAGCCTTTTGGATCTCGCCCCCGTCGCCCACCGGGGTAAAGGGGAGGATCCATTCGGCTTTATCGGCAAAGCCCAGAATTCCCACTTCATCCCAGGGGTTTAGCCCGGTTGCCGCCGCCAGGAGCCCTGCGACGGCCGCCTCCTGTTTGGAGATATCGCCAACCCCCTCGCCCATGGAACCGGACTGGTCGATAAGGAACAAAATCTTCAACCGGTCAAAGAGCAAGCGCTGGCGGGTGTCGGTCCGGACCGGCAGCAATTCTTCCAGGCGGCTGGCGTAGTATTCCCCGCGCCCCAGCGCCTTCTCTCCCCCTGTCACCAGCAACCCGCCGCCTCCAGCCACATACTCGCCGAGGTTATCCTGGTATTCCTTGGTCAAGGCGTAAGCGGGGACGTTTTCCAGGACCACCGCGGCATAAGAGGCCAGTTCCGCCGGGGTCGCGCGCGGGTGCGCGCCGGCAAGACCGGCGACGTTTTCTTCACTTGCCGTCATCCCTTGTGCCCGTAAAGCCGCGGCCAGCGGTGAAGGCGGCTCGCTAGTCAAAACCAGGATCTGCGCGGGCGCGCTCACCTGGAGGAGCCCGGCCGCTCCGGCCATTGGCAACGCCCGGCCGTCCCCGCCGGTCACCTCCAACTCGACCCGGGCCAAACCGGAAACCGGGGCGGTCAGCGGCAACTGCAGCCGGTTGTTGCCGGCGGCAACCTTCACCCGCCGTGTATCTATGGTTTGCCCGTTTATCTTCAAACCAACGGTAACCTCCTGCGGCCGGTCGGAGAAGACCCGCCACCCGATGCGGAGTTCCTCGCCGGGACGGGCAGTCTCCGGCAATTCCAACCCTGAGCTGTAAAGGCCGGCGGCAGGAGTACCAACCGGCACTGTGTATAGACGGACCTTTTCTGTAAAAGGCGGAAAAGCCCCAACCTCCCCGCCGGCGGTGGGCCGCCCGTCGGAAAACAGGATAATAGCCGGGGCGCCGGCCCCGGCGGTCAAGAGCGACCGGGCCAGGCGCAGCGCCTCGTGGAGATTTGTCTTGTCGGGGGCGGGCGCGGCCAGGTCGGCGCCGGCCAAAAGAGCGGCGGCGTCTCCCGGCGCCCCCGGCGGGGCCAGGACCCGTTGCCCGCCGGCAAAAGCCACCACCGCCGCCCGGTCGCGGGCGGAAAGATCCGCCAGGATCCTGAGGGCGGCCCGGCGGGCCTGTTCCTGCTCCCTCCGGTCAATACTCTCGGAAACATCCAGTAAAATTACGACCTGCCGCTGGTGGGAAGGCAGCGGTAAGGCCGCCCCGGCCAGGGCCAGCAACAGCAGGAGGGCGGCGGCCACCCGCAAGCGGGCCAGGCGTTGCCGGACCGGACTGCCGCCCGGTTTTACGCCCACAGGCACGCGCACCTGCTTGATCACCCTTTGGACAGCCCTTACCGCCCGGGCCAACGGCCGTTTCGCCATAAGTACCACTCCATTCCCAGGAAAAGCAGGGCCAGGAGGAGAAAATACCCGGTCAGATCAGATCTCCGGGTTTTCAGGACCGCCGCCGCTTCCGTTCTTTTTTCCCCTTCCCCCGCCAAGATGCGCGGCTTCAGATCAACCTCGCCGGCAGGTATATTGGCCGCCAAAACCCCGTGTTCTTCCCCGTCCGCCCAACGGAAAATCCCGGGGCGGGAAGCCCGCAGCACCACATGGCGCCCGCGGTGCTCAACGGTTAACGCGTTTGCGCGCGCGCCCTCCCTGTCAAGGACCCGGAAAAGACGGCTCGCTGGTAATACCGCCGGTTCCCCGATGGTTAGGTTATATGCCATGGGGTCGGTGAGTTGGGGAAGGCAGTAAGCCAGGAGGTTCTGGAAGAAAACCGGCCAGGCGCCTGTAACCCCCAGTTCGGAAGTGAGGAGGGAAAAGCCCAGGACAACCCGGAGCCGCTCCTTCTCTTCCCAAGCTACCGCGACCGGCCTGCCGTCCACCTGCGCCAGTACCTGAACGCCGCTCTCTTCACGTCCTTCCACGATCAGGGACTGCCCTTCGCCGATGGTTGCTTCTCCCCAATCGACAAAGCGCAGGAGGGGATGGGGGGAACCGGTCCCTTCCAGGCGACCGGCGACCCTTTGCCCCGGGCGGACCGGCGCTCCCGGCGGGGCGGTCAAAAAGGCCAAAAGGTCGGTCTCAAGCTCCGCCGGTACCGGCACCCGGTCGGCGATCACCAGGTCCCAGCCCTTCCCGGTAAACTGCGCCTCCGGAAGCGCCGGGATCTCCGTAACCTCCACACCGGGACGGCGCAGGGCGGCGCGGAGAAACGGGTTCCCCGGCCCGGCCAGTAAAACCCGGGCGGTCCGGGGCGGGTTAACGGCCAAATAGGCCTGGCTGCCGGGGGAAAAAACGATCCCGCCTTCCGCCGCTGCCAGCACCGCCTCATAACCGCCGGGCGCCAGCGGCTCCGGCAGGGTCAACCGCTGGTAACTGGTGCCCGGCGCCGCCGGCCACGACTCCTCCGCCAGCAGCCGGCCGTCCTTTTTTATCTGCAGGGTAACGGCTTTCGCCACCGGCCAGCCGTTAACAATCCGGGCCTGCAAGATGTCGGGGCCGGCCACCCGCAACCCGGTGACCGCCAGGTTATAACCGCCGGCAGCGATCTGCCTAATGCGCAAGGCATCCCCAAAGACCTGCCGCAACCGCCGCCCCTCCAAATCCAGGCCGCCGTCGGTGATCAACACCGCCTCCCAGGAGCGTTCCGTTTGTACCCGCCACAGTTCAAGGTCGCTGGCAACAGCTTCTTCAACAAAGCCTTCATAACGCGGGCGCTCCCTTTGCACCTCCTGCAACAGCCGGTACCAGTCGCCGGCTTCCCCCAGCAGTTCGGCGCCGGCGGCGCAGAGAAAAACCGCGCCGGGCGTCCCCGGGGGAAGCGCAGCCACCTCTTCCTTCAGCAAGGACAGGGCCTGGTCCCACCGGCTTAAACCCCCCGGCCCGTCCTCTGCCGCCATGCCGGCGGAGGCGTCCAGTAAAAAAAGAATACCCGGCGGTTCCATCTCCTGCTGTTGCAGGACCGGACCGGCCAGGGCGAAAATAACCGCTGTAACCGTGGCTATTTGCAGGAAGAGCAGGAGCAGGGGAAAACTGCGCAGGCGCCGCCCGCCGCTGATCTGCCGGGCCCGCTGCCACAGGTAGATAGAGGAGACCGGGTGCCGGCTAAAGCGGACCCGGAGAAAATAGCAGATAATTACCGGGATGAGCAAAAAGAAAAGCCAGAAGGCGGCGGGCACTTCCCAACTCACACCAGCAGCCCTCCCTGTCGCAGATTGGCGGTGAAAAACTGGGCCAGGGGCACCTGGGTCGGCAGGAGGGAGTAACCCATGGAAAAACGCCGGCAGGTTCCGCGCACCGCGTCAAGAAAACCGGCCAGCGCCCGGTGGTAGCGGCGGAGGTCTTCAGCGCCGAGGTACAGGGGGACCTCGCCGGCGCCTTCCAGATCCACCAGGGTGATCTCCCCCAGGTAAGGAGGGTCCAGTTCCTCCGGGGCCAGGATCTGCAGGAGGTACCCTTCGCCGGCGTCGCCGCAGCCAACGGCCGCTGCCAGCCGGTGCAAAACCCCCTCCCATTCCGGGAAAAGGAGGTCGGAAAGGAAAACCGCCAGAACCCGGCGGCCGTAAACGGTTGCCAGCCGGTTCAAGACCGGCGCCGGATCCGTGGCTGCCGACGGTTGCACCCGGGCAGCCGCTTCCACCACCCGGAAGAGAGCGTCGCGCCCGTGGACCGGGGGGAGAATCTCCACTGGGTCAGCGCCCAGGCCCAGGATGGCGGCGCGGTTCCCGCCTGCCAGGGCAATCCCGGCCAGAACCGCTGCAGCCCGGAGCGCGGTCCGGAGTTTTTCCGGCTGCCCGAAGGCCATGGAACGGGTGGTATCAACAACCAAAACCAGGGTAAGCTCTTTCTCTTCCGCGCAGAGCTTGATCATCAACCGGTGCAGCCGCAAAAAGACTGTCCAGTCAATACGGCGGATGTCGTCCCCCGGCTGGTACTCCCGGTACTCGGCAAATTCGATCCCCCCGCTCTGCACCGGGCTGCGCTGCTCGCCGGTGATCAATCCGGAGACGCGCAACCGCACCTGCAGGCT
>JAAYGG010000001.1 GCA_012727895.1 Bacillota bacterium | reverse complement strand
GAAGCTTTGGGCAGGTATATCCAGAAGGTGGCCGAGGAGATCAGCGCCCGTAATCAGCCGGATTATTCGGATCCAATTATCAAGGCGACGCTCCTCTCCTGGCGGATCCGGGCCCGCGAAAGAGGAATTTCAATTATTGAACAGAATAATGTGGTGCCGGTATGGCCCAAACCCCAGAGAATAGCCGGGGAGATTCTCAGCAAAGCCTTGGGGGTATTGATTGAGGAGGCTTCCCGTTTGCGCTGTAATCAAGTGATCGTCTCCGGAGTGGAAAGAGCGGGAAATTCCGGTTTTCAGCTCCAAATCTCCTCGGATGAGGAAAAAAGCGCGGGGATAATGAGGATCTTTTCGCTTTCTGCAGAGAGGCGGAGCCCTTTGGAGGATTTAGTGGCCAAGGCTAACGGGCAGATAGAAATAATCGCTGATGGAATAATTATCTGGTTGCCCGGGAGATTTGCAGAGAAAAAAATGTCATTGAGAGGATAAAACCAATTAGGCAACCAGTGGTGTTCTTAAAAATAAAAAATGGCGGCCCCGGAAGGAGTCGAACCTTCGGCCAACGGTTTAGGAAACCGCTGCTCTATCCTCTGAGCTACGGGGCCGCAAATCTTTTGAGGTTTTATTTATTTTATGCGGTTATAGGCAAGCGGGCGAAAAAAAATAAGCCCGGAATATTTTTTTATGGCGCGCCCGGTAGGATTCGAACCCACGGCCTTTTGATCCGTAGTCAAACGCTCTATCCAGCTGAGCTACGGGCGCGCAAAATCATTCTCTATTAATATTACCATAAAGCCGGTACCCGGTCAAGATGGGGTTTCTTGCTTCTTGAAGCTTTACCCTGACTTCCTGACAGGATCCGGGTTAATGCAGGAGTAATTTTCCGTTTGCGTGAAGCCGGGCATGAATCCCCGAATCGTCATTTTCAAACCTGTAAGCCCGGTCGCCGATTTTGATTATCACCTTCGCATAGACTCTTTGGGCAGATGGCAAAAACATATGCAAACTTTTTGCCAAAACACCCCAAATACATTATCCACCAGAAATATTACTGTACCATAAATGAAACTTTACTTTACCATAAAGGTATGATTATAGAAAGGGAAGATGTATCTAAAAAACCATTAAGAGGATGGGAAGAAAGGCAGGGATACGTATAAAAACCCTGTTTTACTTTACTTTTCCCTTACCCTGTGCGATAATGGTGTCATAATCATAGATTTAGCTTTAGGATTTCTCTAATTCCGGGGAATACATATTATTACAAAACTGATATTGACATATGATGATCGTGAATATAATTTTTATATCCCTGGATTAAGAGATTATCCTTCAGCTTAATCTATGAGCAGCAATGACAGAAGGAAGTGGAGGTGTTTTTTGTGTTGAGACGAAGGTTTCTCTGGAGCATCCTGGTGGTGGTCATCACTGTAACGCTCCTCACCGGGATGCCGGGGTGCCGGAGCGGTAATCTACCTGATGAGTCTTTTACTCCCCCTTATTCGTATGTCCCCAATACCGGCCTGCAAAAAGATAAACTTCCGGAGGATTTGTCCGAGTTAGCCGAGTGGCCGTTGAGGGACTTGGCGGATGTGCTCAATTTTCATGTGGGCACAGCGGTTGCTTATACAGCTCAGACTTTTCCCAATAGCGAGCAGTACGTCGAGGTACTTACACGCGAGTTCAACGCCGTGGTGGCGGAGAATGTCATGAAGTGGGATACTATCCGTCGGAGTGAGTCCTCGTATAATTTTGGTCCCGGAGATGCCATTGTCAACTTTGCGGAAGAGAACGGGATGATGGTCCGCGGCCATACCCTGGCCTGGCACTCACAGAATCCTAGCTGGCTTATGGGGAAGAATTACTCGCGGGAAGAAGCCATTCAAGTACTGGAAGATTATATTAAGACAGTTGTTGGCCACTGGAAAGGCCGGATCAAGGAATGGGACGTGGTAAACGAGGCTATCGATGACAATGGCAAGAGGCGTGATAGCATCTGGCAGCGCTGGATCGGTGATGACTGGATCGAGATCGCCTTCCGGGCGGCTCATGAGGCGGACCCGGATGCTTTGCTCTTCTATAACGATTATAACCTCGAGTTTTTAAACAGTGCGAAACAGAATGCGGTCTATGATTTACTCAAAAAGTTGCTTGCTAAAGGCGTGCCAATCCACGGTGTCGGTTTTCAAGGACATTTTGGCTTGGAATATGGTGGCGCGCCGTCTAAGGCAACTATAAAAGCAAGCATTGACCGTTTCGCCAAATTGGGGTTGTATGTTCAATTCACCGAAATAGACGTCAGAATACCAAAAGATGTTACTCCGCAGAAACTGCAAGAACAAGCAAATTCGTACCGTAATATTTTCAGCGCCGCCCTGGAACACCCGGCCTGTAACGCCGTGCTCGTTTGGGGAATTCATGACGGGCATACGTGGGTTGACTATCTCTTTCCGGGAACTACGGCACCACTTCTTTTTGACGCTGAATTCAACCCGAAACCGGCCTATGATGCGGTCCGGGAATGCCTCATCGCTGAGATCGAACGGAGGCTAAAGGCAGAGGAAAACGGGCAATAAAGATCCAGTGGGCGCACATCTGTGCGCCCTTATTTATCTCCCTTTTCCGGTTTTGGCCGGGGAACCGGCCCCCTGTCAGTTTCTCACATACGTCAACAACAAACAGTAACAGGAGGTAATTTATGATGATGAAGGCGCAGAGTCTTTGGCCTGGTCTTTATAGCAGTCATGGCAGTAATCCTGGTCACCGGGATGCCCGGGTGCAGGAACCCGGTGGAGATTGATACTTCCCCTCCGTATCTGTGGGATTTCCGCCCGAGGAAGATTTGAAAGCAAACGAAGAAAACGGAGAAGAGGGCTGAAAG
>JAAYGG010000072.1 GCA_012727895.1 Bacillota bacterium | reverse complement strand
TTCGTTATAGAATTTCGTTTTGATCTTCATAATTTTCCCACCTCAACAACGGGTCATCCGGATCAACGCAGGTAATTGACTAACGAAGTCTGGAGAATACGAGCGCTGGTCGCCAGCGCCGCCTCGTAAACGTGTTCGTGCATCTTCAACCGCATCACCGCTTCGGCGATATCCGTGTCTTCATTCTTACTCAGCAGCCCGCTGTAGTTAATCTCCATCGCCCCCAGGCGCTCAATATTCCTCTCCAAACGGTTGGCCTTGGCGCCCAGTTCCGACCGGGCAATCAGGATCTGGTCCAGCCGCTGCTCCAGTACGCCCACATCCTGGGAGACACTATCATGTTCCTTATTCCGGAGATGGGCCTCCAAATCACCCAGTTCGTTGAAGAAGTCGCCAAAGACCTCCACGCCGGGGACGCTATACTCCAACAGCACGCCGGTCCCGACCTCCACCAGCAAGGACCGGTCGTCACCCTGGTAGTTGAAGTCTTCGTCATAAGGAGGGGTTTTGGTCTGTTGCCCGGCGAAAAGGTAACGATTTTCATACCTGGTATTGGCGATCTGCCATACATGGTTCTTTAGTTCGGCGACCTCGTCCGCCAAGGCGTCCATGGCACTCTGCGGGAGGACCGAGTTGGCCCCGTTAACCGCAATCTCCTTCAACCGGTGCATGACTTTGCTCAACTCATCAAACAAGGTATCGGTGACCTCCAGCCAGGCGATGGCATTCTCCGCGTTCTTTTTGTACTGTTCCATTTCCCTGAGGCCATTGCGCAGCTTCAAACTGATGGTCAGGCTTACCGGGTCATCGGAGGGATAATGGAGCCGCTTGCCGGAAGAAAGCTCCAGATAATTGCGGTCCAAACGCTGGAGGGAACTGTTGATATCCCGCAACACCCTCCGGTTGATCGTGTTCTCGGTCACCCGCATTTTTCTCACCCCTTATTTAACCGGTTTCCCCGGCAAAAACGCGTTTTGCGCACGCGCGCACTACCGGCCGACGATACCGGTATTGGCGATCAAGATCTGCAACATCTCGTCCACGGCGGTGATCATCCGGGAGGCCGCGCTGTAGCTGTTTTGAAATTTTATCAAATTAACCATTTCTTCATCCAACGAGACCCCGGCCACCGCCTCCTGCCTGTTTTCCAAGTGGTGGATAAGGGCGTTTTTATTCTCCAGCATCGTCTTGGCTTCTTCGGCGGTAATGCCCAGCCGGACAATGAGCGACTGATAGTAATCGGTAAGGGTGGTGGTACCGCCGTTCATCAAAAAATCGTTGCTGATCACCCTGGCCAAGCGGATGGCGTTGTCTCCATTCCCCGGCGCCCCCATTCCTCCCCCGACGTCGATGGAGGCGGCAATATTATTAAGGTCATTCAGAATCTCTTCGGTAATTCCGATGTCATAAGCGCCGGTGCCACTGAAAAAGGCCAGATTGTGCGAGCCGTTCAACCCGTACCCGGCCGCGTGTACCTGGTTAAACTCCTCAATCAACGTGGAAGCAAACTCATTGAGGGCGTCCATGTAAAAGGCGACCTCTTCGTCTCTCATCTCCAGCAGGCCTTTGAGTTCGCCGCCGCGCAGGTCCACCCGGTGACCGGTATCCGCCCAGACCACATCGACCAGGCCCTCCCGCTCCGGATTCCTGACAAAATCCAGGGCACTGCTGAGGTTCCCGGAGACCAGCAACGACCCGGAAATGCTAATTGTATACCTGTTCAGGTTGTCGGTTTGGATAGTGATATTGGTCAGGCTGGCCAGTTCCTGGACGAGGAGTTCCCGCTTGTCCATGAGATCGTTGGGGTTGTCACCGACAGCGGTCACTTTTCCTATCTCCTCATTCAAGGCGGCAATCTGCCGTGCCAAGCTGTTAATCCTTCCCCCGATAATCTGCACCTGCGCGTCCAGGTCGCGCTGGAGGGTTTGCAACTGGCTGTAGGTATGGCGGAGCATATCCGTGAAAACAATCCCGGTCTGCTGGATCACCGAACGGATGGCCATATCTTCCGGGCGGAGGGACAATTCCTGAAGGTTCTTCCAGAATTTATTGAGATTAGCGGCGATTCCTTCGTCGGAGGGTTCGTTCAAAATCACTTCCAACTGTTCCAGATTGCTCTGGCGCATCTTCCACCGACCTTGATTGGTGCTTTCCTTGCGGATCTGGACGTCGATGAATTCATCCCGCATGCGCAGGATCTCCGCGACCTCCACCCCGGTACCAATCTGCCCGGCAGTAGCCGGCCTGTTGAAAGCGGGTATGGTGTAAGGCCTCGTGGCCGTCAAATTCGCCACCTGCCGGGAATAACCGGGGGTGTCGGCATTGGCGATGTTATGCCCAGTAATCTCCAGAGCAAGCTGGTGGGCGCGTAAGCCACGCAGCCCTACTTCCAAACCGCCAAATGTGGAACGCATTTAGTCTCACCCTCTCATGTCAATCAGGGAATTGACGGCGGGCGCTTCTTTTATACCGTCGGTCCCGTAAAGGGATGAACCGGGCTGTCCTTGGAAGAGCTGGAGGGAAAACCGGATGTAAGCGAGGGAATCTTCAATCAGTTCGCGGTTGAAGAAGTTCAACTCCCGGATCTGCCGGGCCAAATATTCCCTCTTCATCAGCAACTCCCTTATCTCCGGCGTCGGTTCCCCGGGTTCCTCCTCTTCAAGAGGCTCAAAAGATTTTATCCTGGCCAACGCCTCTTCTTCCTCTTGGATTATCCCCGGCAAGGTTTCCAGGTCTTCCTTGAGCAAAGCTTCCCGTTTCCGCCCGGCCAGGTCGTACAGGTTTTCCAGGATCCCGATCTGGGCCTGCAAACGCTCACGGTATTCCTCATTCTTCATCGTACTCACCTGCGACTATCCGGTCTACCAGGCTCCGGACGATCATCATGTGGGCAACCTCCCGGCTGTCCACATTATAGGTACCGTTGGCGATCGCCTCTTTGATGGCGGCGACCTTCTCCGCCCGCACCTCCGGTGTCTTGTCGATAATCCGCCGTATGGTACTCAATTCTTTCGCCTCCCGGGAAATTTCCAACGAATCCTTACGGGAAACAGCAGTACTGTTCTCTCCAGGAAGGGTTTTACGAGTACCCGAGAGACCGTAAGCCTTGATAATCGACTGCACCTGCTGACTGGAGATAATCATCACATACAGCTCCTTTACCCCAAAATAACGCCGCTAAAAACGTGCCTTCTCTTCCATTTTATTTATCGGTCCATGGCGCTTAATATTTAGAGATTTTTTGCAAACCAATTATTTTCCTGATAAACGGCCGGAGCGGTAAAAACGGAAGAGCACCGAACGTTTAACCCCTGTCTCCCTGCCAATCTCAAAAAGGGTGGCGTTGGGATGCTTCTCCAGGTAAGACCGGACCTTGTTAAAATCTTCCAACTCTGCGGGAAAGCATTCCCGGCATACCTCATGATTGAAAAAGGAGTACAGCTTCCCACAACGCGCGCAGTTTCGCAGATCCATCAAACCGCTCCTTGACCATTTCTGCTTCTTTTACCGCATCTCTTCCGGCGCCCCTAAAGCGGCGGTCAGGCCTTCCACCCGGCGGGCCCCGGCCAGCAACAACACCCGAGCGCACTCGGAAAGGGTATAACCGGTTGTACAGATATCATCCACCAATAAGAGTCTCTTGCCGGCTACCTCCCGGCAGTTGGCAACGAGAAAAGCCCCGGCCACATTTGCCTTGCGTTCACGGCGTCCCAGCCCGCTCTGGCTCTTTGTAAACCTTGTCCGGACCAGCACCTTGTCGAAAACCGGTACCCGTAAGGCCGCCGCCACCGGCCTGGCCAGTAAAAGTCCTTGGTTATAACCCCGGTCCGCCAGCCTTTCCGGGTGTAACGGTACGGGAACCACCGCATCGATCCGGTCATAGGCCGGATCGTTCTCCACCGCCACAGCGAGGAGCGACCCCACGGCCGCGGCCAAATCAGGACGGAAACCGTACTTTACAGCCTGGAGAATCTCCCGCATGAATCCGGTGTAGACCGCAACCGCCTGCACCCGGTGGTAGTGGCGCTTTTCCCCCCGGCAGTACCGGCACGAAGCGGCAGGGCCGTGCCGGGCTGCCCCTTGTGTACCGGTCCTCCCGCCTACCCTATTTGCCCCGGCGGTCCCGGCTGTTCCGTCTCTCCTGCTTGCCATGGCTGCCGCTTCCTCCTCCTGCCAGGAGCGCCCGCAGCGCTGGCATAGAGGCGGCACCAGCAGCGGGAAGCGTTCCAAACATGCCCGGCAGAAGGCAAGACGGGGATAGACCGGTTGAAACTCCCGGCCGCACGCCGGACAAAGCGGCTGGGGCGGGAAGACCAAATCACCCAGGACCGATACGGCTGCCGTGAATAATCCTTCTATTTTCTCTATCGGCAAAAACCTTGCCTTTCTAAACAGGTTAATGGTCATGGCTCATCCCCTGTTTTAAAAAACCCAATTCTGCGGCTTCTCTGTTCATCCCGGCGATCCACAGCCGCGCTTCCTCCATCGGCCGGGAGATCCGTTCGCCTATGAAAAGCACCTCGCCAAAGGGAGCCGCGGCGCTCCGGCCCACCCTCCCCGCAATCTGGACCAACGTCTCGGTGGTGAATATCTCCTCCCGGTCGGCGTAAAGAACGAGCACATCAAGGCGGGGGAAGGTCAGGCCCCTCTCCAGGAGGGTGGTGGTGGCCAGGACCTGCAGAAGGCCGCTGTCGAAGGCCTGGAGCTTCCGGTCTTTCTCCCCGTCCCGGCTGTGGATGTAATCAACGGCCTGTGACAGCCCGGCTTTTTGGAGGGCCCGGCCTGCTTTTTCCGCCAACCGGACCGTAGGCAAGAAGAGCAGGACCTGGCGGTTTTTCTCCCCGGCCTGTCGCAGAAAGGAGAGGACCTCCGGGGGCGGCGGCCAGTCTTCCGCTTCCGCCGGCGGCAAGGGCTGCCTGCGCAGAACCGGTACGGGCAAGGGATGCCCGTGGTGGCGCAAGACCAGGCGGGATAGGCCGATTTCGCCCCGGGCCGCCTTTTTCCGCCACTCCTCACCGGGGGTCGCGGTCATGTAGATCAGTTTCCCCCCGGGCAGGAGCGTATTGGCCAGCGCGCCGGCGAGCATCCTGTTCTCCCGGTACGGGTAAGCGTCGGCCTCGTCCAGGATGGCCAGGTCAAAGAAGGGTGTAAACCTGAGAAGCTGGTGGGTGGTGGCCACCACCAGCCCGCCGCCGGGACGTTCCTGTTTTTTCCCGCCGTAAAGGAGGGTGAATTCCAGCCCGGGAAAGCAGGCCTCCACCCGCTTGCCCAGGTCTTTGGCGATCTCCCGGCGGGGAACCGCCAGCAAAACCCTTTTCCCTTCGCTTAGCGCCCGGTGGATCGTTAAAAAGACCACCTCGGTTTTGCCGGCCCCGCAAACCGCCCAGATCAGGAAGGCCCGCGGCTCCTCCCGCTCCCAAAAAGCCAACACTTCCCGGGCGGTCGCCTCCTGCCAGGGCGTCAACTCCGGCAGGACCAACGGGGGGACCGGGAAAGCCCCCGCCGCCAGCGCCCCCCGTTGGCAATAGAGGGGCTGCAGGCTGGTGACCGGTCCCAAAGCCAGGCACGACCCACAGACCCGGCAAGGCATGGGGGCTTCCGTGTAAAAATCCTCCAGGATCCGTTCTTCCTCGCCACAACGCCGGCAGCGGAAACGGCCGTCCGCAGTTAACCCCACACCGGCCAAACATTCCACCCGGCCGTCTAAAACCTCCAGGTGGACCAGGAATTCCAAGGCCCCCTCCATAACTGCCAGCCCCATCCGGGATAAAGCGCCCGCAAGCTCGCGCAGGGAAAACAAGCGGCCGGCCAGGACCTGCGGGAGCAGGCGGGTGAATCTCTCCCTTTTTTCAAAAAGGCCGGGAAAGCTCGGCCGGTCCGGCGGTTCATACCAGCGGCCGGCCCCTGGCCAGCCTTGGCTGCGCGCCAGTTTGCCGATGAACCGCCCTGTTTTTCCCGGGGAAAACGGGCGCCCGTGGTTGCCGGACGCCAAGAACAAGGCCAGTTCCCGGCTGATCATTTCCGCCAGCCACAAGGGAAACGGCTGTTTCCAGGCGAGCACTTTATAATAATCCGTGCCTTTAATCCACTCCTTTTCCAGGCTGGGATCGGGAGAGACGGTTGACGCCGCCGCCCCGTCCCCGGAGAAAAGAAGGGTAAGAAAATACGGCCGGAACAACATTTTTATCCGCCCCCGGCTTTTTCCCCCGCCAGCTTGCGCAAAGCCTGGGCCAGGCAAGAGTTGCGGCTGTCAACCCGGTCGTTTCTTACCGCAATTGCCAGCGCCTTCCAGGTGCCAACAAGCACCACCATTTTTTTTGCCCTGGTAATACCGGTATACAAGAGGTTTCTCTGGAGCAACAGGTAGTGCTGGGTTGTCAAAGGCATTATGACCACCGGGTATTCGCTGCCCTGGCTTTTATGGACCGAGATGGCATAGGAAAGGACCAGTTCGTCCAGGTCGGCATCTTCATAAACGACCTGCCGTTCTTCCCGCCCCTCCGGGAACCCCACCACCAGTTGCTCCTCTTCCGGGTCCAGCCGGATGATCCGGCCCATATCACCATTGAAGACCATCTTTTGGTAGTTATTCCGTATCTGCATGACCTTGTCGCCCAAGCGGAAAGTCTTCCCCCCGTAGACCAGTTCCGGGCGGCCGGCGCCCGGGGGGTTAAGGGCTTCTTGGAGCAGGATGTTAAGGTGGTCCACCCCGCTGACGGATTTCCGCATTGGCGACAAGACCTGGATGTCATCGATGGGGTCGCAATTTAAATAACCGGGGAGGCGGGTTGCGGCCAGGCTGATAATCTCCCGGGTAATCGCCTCCGGCTCTTCCACCTGGATGAAGAAGAAATCATCGGCATTCTTCACCTCCGGAAGCAGCCCTTGATTGATCAGGTGCGCGTTGGTGACAATCTTACTCGTTCCGGCCTGGCGGAAGATGGTCTTCAGGCGGATAGTGGGCAAAACCCCGGAGGCAATCAGGTCGCGCAAGACCGAACCCGGCCCCACCGGCGGCAACTGGTCCTGGTCCCCGACGAGAATCAGCCGGGCGCCCACGGGGACCGCTTTTAAGAGCCGGTAGAAAAGGGGCAGGTCAACCATGGAAACCTCGTCGATGATTACCGCATCCGCCTCAAGCGGCCGGCTTTCATCCCGGCCGTAGCGAAAACCGGAACCGGGGGTATATCCGAACTCCAACAGGCGATGAATGGTTTTGGCTTCATCCCCGGCCGCCTCTGCCAGCCGCTTGGCCGCCCGTCCGGTCGGGGCGGCCAATACCACCTCCAACCCGTGGTGGCGGAAGAGTTGCAGCAGGGTCTTGATGGTCGTGGTTTTTCCTGTCCCGGGCCCGCCGGTAATCACCAGCAAACCCTCCCGGCAGGCGGTCTCCACAGCCCGGCGTTGTTCCGGGGCGAGGGCCTCCACCATCTGCGATAATTCTTTATCATCAATGTCCAGCTTTTTACCGGTAAAGCCCCGCGTTAAAGCGACCAGTTTTTCTGCGACTCCCTGTTCATTCTGGTACAAAGCGGCCAGGTATAACCGGCCTTCCTCCCGTTTTACCTCATTGCCCCGGGCCAGGCTTTCCGCGGCCGCCCGAAGGTTCTCAAGGGAGACCCCCAGTTCCTTCGCGGTCCTGGGTAGAAACTCCTCTTCAACGGCGAAAATATGCCCTTCGTCGGCATGGCGCTCCAAATAGTAGATAAGCCCCGCCTGGACCCGTTCCGGAGCGGCCGGATCGGTCCTCCCGGTCAAACGCGCGATCCGGTCAGCCGTCCGGAAACCGACCCCAAAAAGGTCCTTAGCCAACCGGTAGGGGTTCTTCCGGATAATCTCCACTGTTTTCTCCCCGTAATAACGGTAGATCTTCCCCGCCAGGGCCGGTGTGATCCCCAAACCGCGCAGGAAGACCATGACCCGGCGCATATTCTTCTGGGCCTGCAAGCCCTCGATAATCTTCGCCGCCTTCTGGGGGCCAATCCCTTCCACCTCTTCGAGTCTTTCCGGGGTTTTTTCGATGATCTCCAGGGTGGAAAGGCCAAATTTCTTAACGATCTTTTCGGCGGTTACCGGGCCGATCCCCTTGATTAACCCGGAACCCAGGTAACGCTGGATCCCATGGCGGGTCACCGGCGGCAGCACTTCATAACTTTCCACCGTAAACTGCCGGCCATAGGAGGGATGGATATCCCAATTACCGTTGAGTTTCACCTCTTCGCCCGGGTGGACGCCGGAAAGGAGCCCAACAACAGTGATCAGGTCTTTTTCGACCTGGAGCCGGGCGACGGTAAAACCGCTCTCTTCGTTCTGAAAAACAATCCGTTCGATGACACCCTCAAGTTCCGGCATAAGGGTCATACACCCCCGGTAACCTCTTTATAATCTTCACCGCCAAGAACCCGTTGAGCCAACCGGCGGGGATGGCTAGTAAAAGCAGCCACGGTAAAAAAGCGAATACCCCCGTACCCGGGAGGAGCAGGTGAAGGAGGAGTAATTGCCCGCAGTTGTGGGCGGCCGCCCCCAGGATACTGAGGCCCACCGGGCTAAAAAGCCCCGGCGCCAAACGGCGCACACCGCCCATGACCAGCAGGGCGGCCACACCCCCGCCCAAGCTGAGGGCAAAAGGCAACGCCAAAAACGTCCCGGTCAACAAAGAGGCGAGAAAAATCCGGCCCAGGGTAACCGCCCAGAGAAAACCCGGGCTTTCGGTGCAAAGCACCACCACGGTCACTAAATTGGCCAGGCCGATCCTGGCGCCGGGCAAGGGAAGCACCAGGCCGAGAGGGATGAGGTGGGTTTCGAGTATATTCAGGGTAAGGCCCAAAGCCATATACAAGGCCAGCCTGATCAAAGTTCCGGTCTCTAAGTTTCTCAGGTCAACTGCTCCTTTACACAAAAAATCCCGCCGGGCGCCCGCACCCGTTTTGGGCCGGGTTTTCTTTCCGGTCAAACTTAACGGTAATAGGCCAGGCTCTCCAGTTCCAGGGTGACATCGGTGGTATGGACCCGCACATGGGCGGGGGCGGAGAGCTTTCCAGGGGCGAAGTTCAAGAACGCCCGGACCCCGCTCTCCACGCAGCGGCGGAAAATATCTTCGGTTACTTCCGCCGGCACCGCCAGGATGATGATGGAGATCTCCAACTGGCGAATCACTTCCGGGAGTTTCTCCACGGAATAAATGGGCACGTCCGAGATGCGTTTACCTATTTTCTGCGGGTCAACATCAAAGGCGGCCACCAGCCGGAGCCCGGTCCCGTTCGAGTCTTCCTTGGGTTTATGGTAATGGATTAACGCCATTCCCAGGTTGCCGACGCCAACCAACCCCACGTTTACCTGCTGATCCAACTTGAGAATCCGGCGCAGTTCCTCCCGGAGATAGAGGGTGTTGTAGCCGACCCCCTGCTTGCCAAAGACACCAAAAAAGCTCAGATCTTTGCGCAGTTGGCCCGGGGTGACGCCGCTCTGTTCGCCCAGTTCGTGCGAGGAGATGATCGGTGTCTCCTCCACATCCAGCTCTTCAAGGACTCGCAGGTAAAGAGGTAAACGCCGGACAACAACGTCCGGAACCTTCCGCCCTCCCACTTCTTTCCCCTCCTTAAATTTTGTTCCTTTCGACATTTTATCCATTATTTCCTCCTCCCCCCTGCGCGCGCCGTGACCACGGCTCTTTGGCCTGAGTCCTTGGTTCCCTGCTTTTTGCCTTCCTCTCTTTGCCTTATCTTGCTTAGCCTTTCCTATTCGGGTTTTTCTTCCTGCGCGGGCTTTTCTTTTGTGGACTTTTCTTGTGCGCCCCAACCTTTCCCGGCAAGGCAAATTTCCCCCTGGTTTCCTGTGCTAAAAGCCCCACGTAGCGCATATTCTTAAAAGAATAAAACCCCCTTAAAACCCGGAGGAAAAAATGGAAAAAACCTTAAAACAAGCCCCTTTACACCAGGAAAAAAGCACCGATACGGTTCTCCTCCTGATCCTGGCCGCCTTTGCCTTGCTTGCCGGTTTTCTTTTTCTCTCTTTTTCCAGTGATTCTGTTTTTCTCCGCCGTTACCTTCACCTGGATTCCCGGTTGGCCGGAGTTTTTTTCACCAGAGCCATCCCCGGCTTTGAACGGGTTATCGCCGAACCCGATCCGGATCTCGTCTTGGAACAAAGAAAACTCGATCTCTTCCTCTACTTCCTGGTTGGTATCAGACACCCAAGCCCACAGGAGTTATTCCGGGTGCAACTGCCGGTAACCACCTTTTACCAACAGAAAAAAGGCCCGGTTCCCGTATCCGGCGCCGGCGTCTCCCGGTTTTCCCCCCCGGCCAACGGGCAAAAACCTCCGGAAAGGCCTGTCCCGGCCGTTCCATCCCCGGCGCCCGCCCCGCCCCAGGAAATAGAAAGGCCGGCTACCGGGCCCCGGGTCTTGATTTTTCATACGCATACTTCCGAGTCGTACCTCCCGGTCAGCGGTAAAACCCACCGGTTCAACGGGAAGGGCGATATTGTCCAGGTGGGAAAGCACCTGGCGGAGACCCTGGAAAAAAAATACCGGATCCCCGTTCTCCATTGTGACACCATCCACGACCATTACCCATTCAGGGATTCCTACCAGCGCTCCCTGGCAACTGTCGAGGAGCACCTTGAGCGCCATCCGGAACTTGAAGTCATCATTGACATCCACAGGGATGCCACCCCCGGTTTGGAGCACCGGGTCATGATCCGAAACCGCCCGGCGGCCAAGATCATCCTGGTAGTAGGGACCGACCGCCTCGGCCTCCCTCACCCAAATTGGGAAAAAAACCACCAGTTCGCTGTGGAACTGGTGGATGCGATAAACCGTGGTTACCCGGATCTGGCCCACCGGGTGATCCTCGCCGACGCCCGCTATAACCAGCACGTCCATGAAAGAGCGGTCCTGGTGGAGATCGGTAACGAAAAATCCACCCTTGAAGAGGCCTTGTACTCCGCAGAACTCTTCGCCGAAATCCTCGCTTCCCACCTGGATTCCGCCACAACCCTGCAGAGTTT
>JAAYGG010000071.1 GCA_012727895.1 Bacillota bacterium | reverse complement strand
TTTCAAGCGGAGCGGGCCTTTGAATACCATAGGCAGGGAGTACTCCTCGCCATAGAGGCCCCGGTAGCAGAAGGCGCCCGGTGTGACCTGTTGATTAGGGAGTTTGGGAAGATAGGCGCCGATGAAAGCGAGACCATAGTTGAAGTGAAGTATTGGCCGGGGTTTTCCCGGGAAAAACAGGAGGAAAAGGAAGATATGATAGAGAAAATGGTTTCGCAACTTAAAAAATATATGTCAACAGGCAAGCCGGTTATCTTGGAATGGTACGGGAAATTCCCACCGGAGGTTGACAAAGCTTTAATGAAACTTAGGGAACAAGGGTTAAGGACTAGAGAAATATTATAGGGGGTAATGCGATGGATGAAATTATTACTGTAGAAGCGACGAATTATTTCTCCGATAAACTTGAAAAAGAAGGTCCGGTACCGCTTTTTCAATATCTGATTGATCTGGGTGCGAGGTTCACTGAAATCATTGGACCACCGGATGAATACATGGATCCGATTAAAGGATATTATGAAAAGCCAGAAAGGGGACATTACCGTTTTTATTTCGCGGATTTTGAGTATGGCCTTGTTGTTCGCACTGAGTATTTGTTTCTATTTAGCGATCTTGATTTTAACGAAAAGCATAAAAACGAGTTTTGTGCCGCAACCCTTTTTGACCTTACGAAAAGACTAATTGCCAAGTACTCATTTAAGTACGGGTATTTTGATCTGTCAGGCAATGACGATTTAACGGAAAAAATAGTTGCCGCAACCCAATTAAAAAGAATCTACTGGGCGAATTATTATGGTCGGCCCTATGTTGAAAAATACGGGAAAGATTTTCTCTTAGGCGCTCCCGGGTGGAAAAAGGAGGAACTTCCCGATGGAACCATCGAGTATATCCTAACCGAAAATTTCTTTACTCTTCCAAGCCCACTCTTGGAGAAAGAAATTAAGGAATATTTTGCACCAAAGGCCAAGGTTAAAGTGTTAAAACCCAGCCCCCGTCCGGTGGGCTTTGATATCACCGTGAGAGAGGTGACAGAGTAAGAAGTGTTGCTTTCCCTATCTTCTCTTCTCATTAACACCTTACTTTAGATGTAATGATTGTTTCAGATAAAGACCCGCATTTAGCGGGTCTTATTTATTTCATCGACCGGGCCAAAGAGATTGCCGTCTTTACCAATACAGTCTTCGATTCCATCGCCGAGATCGCCGCCGGGAACCTGAAAAAAGCCATTCTTTACGTGGAAAACTCCCTGGCCAGAGCCATCTGCCCTGCTATTAGTTTTCTGGCAAACATGACAGGAATTGGCGGGATTGTGGCGAAGATTAAGGATGTTATTAATAAATATGTTTAAAAAGGCATGGTGTAAACATAATCAAGATTGAGGGGTGAATAGATGGCATTCTTGGCCGATAATATACTTAAAATTCTAGATGAAGGCGCTTATCATTATGAGTTTCCTATGTTAGATAATATCTACTTTTATCTGGGGCAAATAAAAGCAACAGCTTTTCGAAGTACCGATGAATGGTTGATTGTATTTCAAGAAATATCTTTTTCCATTAGAGGTGGGGGTTTTGTTAACATAATTACAACTTTTGGGAATGGCCTTCAAAATAATAGAAATATCGTAATAGAGAAGATTATATTCGAATCCCCGGATGATAAAATGTTTGATGATGAAGGCAATTTTCTTCTCAACCCTTTACATTTTAAGGTAATAATTAAAGGAATAGAAAGAGAGTTTAGCCCTTCAGAAAAGGATTATAAAAACATAGGTATTGATAATAATGATGACAAAATGCCCAATGAGGCAAAAATCATTCGCTATCTGTTGTCAGTTATACCAGACGAGCTTTTTTACCCTACCGAAGAGCTTTTAAGGATCTGTGATAGAGAGAATAGTAATCTAGAAGTATTTATAACGCTTGATGGATGGTCTCACCCTGATTTAGTAAATGACGAAAAACCTAGTGAGATGCGATGCTTTCAAAGCCTTGCTGAAGCCTTGGAAAAAAACGATAAGCGTCTTTACGATTGTCCGGAGGATGAATACAACACACATTGGTCTAACTGGGAATGGTATAAAGAGACTTAAAAATTGTGCCGAAGATCAAGGACATTCTTAAGACGAATCGTTGTACATTAGCCTATTGACAAGGAAAGAAAATATTCTTTACTAGGAGTTGAAACATATGAAGAATTACGGGGAAGTATTGTTACATTTCTGTCCAGCAAAGAGTCCCATCGAAACAATGGTCTGTACGTCTGACAGTAAAAAGCTCATTATCGGACAAGTTGCTACTGATGAAGAAATACCCACTTTATCTGTGATTGACATTGAATCCGGAAAAATTATCAAGGTTATCGAAAGATCGGATGATTGGGAGAACACCGTCTGGCGGGTGGTAATCGATAAAAAAGACGAGTATATAGTATACCTAAAACAAGTTCTTAAAGGGTATGAAATAATTGCTTATAATTTGCGTACTGAAGAAAAGAAAATACTAATGGAAACTAAAAATGAAGGCAAATATAAGGGGTTTATCATCGGACCTAAAAATGAATTTGTCATGGGGCTCGACAATATAATAAACTTCTATGACCTCGATTCAAATACACTAACAAGAAGTATTCAGCTGAATGAAGAAAAAACCATTTTTGGCGAAAACCATTGCTATACTTCGCTGGCCTTTTCTCCCGACGGGAACTTGATGGCGGTGGGAGGCTTAAAAAACGGTGAGGTTCTCCTCTATGACCTGCAAACGGAAGAAATAATTACCCGTTTCTCTGCCAACTTTGAGTTCCCGCGAAAAATTGTTTTCGACCCGACCGGAAAATACCTTTTTGTCCTGGATTATTGGACCCATGGGGTGTTTATCTGGGATTTGGAAACATATGAAAGATACAGAGATGATTATTTTAATGAAAAAATGGAATTGATTACCGATATAGATTTTGAACCGGGTCATCCTCAAAATATAGTGTTAGGTTGGATAACATCCTTTGTTGATGTTATCGATTTTAAAAAAATGGATGAATTACATAGTGATGAACTGCATAAAGGACGGGTCTATAATGTCTTATTCACCCCCGACGGGAAAAAATTAATCTCATCCGGTGAAGACTGGCATATTGTGATCAGGAGTGTTTGTGGCGAAGATTAAGGATGTTATCAAAAAGATCCACCGGCCTATAGACCGGGCTGCGAATGAAATATACCGATAAATGGAGGTTAGAGGTTGTGAATTTCGAAATAATGTCTTATATAGGTGTGGGCGACATAAAGCTTGGCATGAAAAGAGAAGAAATCCGAAAGCTTTTCAATTATAGATTTACCGAATTTATGAAATCACCCCTTTGTATGAGAACGACTGATGATTTTGGCTGTTGTCATGTTTTTTATAATGAACAAGATACTTGTGAAGCAATAGAATTATTCATCGAATCAAATGTAACATTTGAAGGCAGATCAATTATTGGTAAACTCTATAACGAAGTAAAGACAATGTTTGAAGCGATTGATAATTCCCTTGATTTTGATGATGCCGGTTTTGTTTCGTATAAATATGGAATAGGAGTGTTTGCACCCTTTGCTGACGAACCGGATGGATTAGTTGAATCTGTTATTGTTTTTGAAAAAGGTTATTTTGATTAAATGAAATTACGATACAGGAGAGCAATTAAATAAACCGTTTATGGTCGTATCAATACTGGGTGTACAAACGAGAGACAGGGATGAAACTTGATAGGCAAAAACCCTCTCTACAAAACTCCCAACTCATTTTTCCCCATGACAAACTGAGGCCAATCCGTGCTCTTGATCCCCCAATCGGTAAACCCGTCAATAGCCTTAACCAAATCCGCCGCTGCTTCCGGGGATCTCTCCTCCAATAACCGGTATATCAAGGGCATAAGGTTTTCCGGCTTGTGCGCGGCGCTTTCCAACACCCGGAGGAACCACTTATGATAAGGAAAGACTAGTTCGTTATAGGCTAAAATCGCCCGCCCGCCATTAAGCACCATGTTGGCGACGGCGGTGGTAATCAGATAGGGGTTCTTTTTCTTTAACCCGTCCTCATAAAACCAGTACCATTCGTGGAATTTGGCATAAAACCAGCTCATCCTAGCCTTTTTATATTCCACTGGGTACCTCGTAGCCTCTTTGATCAACTCCTCCAGCCCCGGTATCCGGGAAAAAGCAATGTAAGCATCTTTGAAGGCAAATTTTTCAGGTTCGCTGCCGTATTTGGCTACTTCTTTGATATAGTCGACGCTTATGTACTTGCCGTCGATGTACCCGCCTTCATAATTACAACTCTCCCTCTCATAATAGACCAGCTTCTTCTCGTTGTACCTTCTTTCGTATTCTTCCTGGGAGACAACGATCATTATATCCACATCCGCATCTGCAGCGGCAAATCCGTGGGCGATCGAACCGGCGATGATCAAAGCCAAGACATCCTCGTTTTTCTGCATTTTTGCGGTAATATTCTCAATCGCTTCTTGATGATGCTTGTACAATTATTTCCCCTCCATTGCACTGATGATTTTCCCCCGTTTAATTCCGGCTAAATAATTACTGCTAAATATTTTATCGTCAGATGTTGAGCAAAAAAAGACCCTTTTTCGTAGGGTGAATACAACACTGTTATTTACTGCAGTTTGCTGACCTGGTTCTTTTATAGCGTGGTCTTTGTCCGTTATATCTCCAGCGTGAACGATCGCCGCCGGCGGTTAAAGACACTCTAAATCAAGCAGGGGAAAAAAGCGGGGCGCCGAAGATCTAGAGTATGGTAAAGGTGTGGAAAAATGCGGAGCTCCAAATCCGCGACCCCTTCGTTTTCCCGGACGAGAAGAGCGGGAAATATTACTTGTTTGGCAGTACCGACCCGGACATCTGGGGACGGGGGACCGGGTTTGATCTGTACATAGGAGAGGATCTGGAGAATTGGACGGGGCCCTTCTCGGCTTTCCGCCCAGGCAGTGATTTTTATGCCGAAGAAAACTTTTGGGCGCCGGAGGTCCATGAATACCAGGGCCGTTATTATATGTTCGCCACTTTTCTCCGGAAAGACAACAAACGGCGGGGAACCGCCGTACTGGTCGCCGATGACCTGGCGGGCCCGTACAAACCCCACAGCGACGGGCCGGTAACCCCGGAGGACTGGTTTTCCCTGGACGGCACGTTTTACCTGGATGACGCCGGCACACCCTGGCTGGTCTTTTGTCATGAATGGGTTCAGGTTGGCGACGGCCGGATCTGTGCCGTGAGGTTAAGTGAAGACCTGAAAGAGAGCAGGGGTGAACCTGTGGTTCTCTTCTCCGCCTCAGAAGCCCCGTGGCCCACCGCTTTTCAACACCGCAGCAGGAAATCCCTGGATAACTACGTGACCGACGGTCCCTTTCTCTACCGGACCGCCAATAACAAGTTGCTGATGCTTTGGAGCAGCTTTATCCATAATATCTACGCCCAGGGCCTTGCCTTCTCCGTTACTGGGGAGATAACCGGCCCGTGGCGCCATGAGGCGGAACCCCTTTACCGGAACGACGGCGGGCACGGGATGATCTTCAGGACGTTCACGAATAAACTGATGCTGGCGTTGCATTCACCCAATACAACCCCGCTGGAACGGCCCGTCTTTATCGAACTCGAAGAGAAAAACAGCCGGCTGCAGCTGGCCGGGAGGGAGGGGCCCGTCAATGATTGACCGGAAAACCCTGGTACGAAGGAACAATCCGGTAATCACAAAGATCGAGCCGCTGTCTCCCCTTTCCATCGGGAACCATGAGTTTGCCTTTACCGCTGATTTTACCGGGTTGCAAACCTTCCCGGAAAGCTATGAGGTCCCGCTGGGCGTCCAGTCCACCTGGGGGTGGCATTCAACGATCGCCCCCGGGTATTACACCTATAAAGACCTGGATTTACAAGCCTTTGACACCTACGGCCGGCCGGTTTATTACCCTGTTGCCCCGGGGGCGAGGAGAGAAGCCTACCATTGGCTGCGGCAGAACCCCCACCGCTTGTACCTGGGACGGCTCTCTTTTTTGTTCTACAAGGAAAACGGGGATCTGGCCCGGGTAACGGATGTGGCAGGGATCAGGCAGGAACTGGACCTCTGGGAGGGTTGCCTGCATAGTGTTTTTACGGTCGAGGGGCGACCGGTGCAGGTGACCACCGTTGTCCACCCGGAGAATGATGAGATTGCGGTCAGGGTTGTTTCCGATCTCATAAAAGAAGGGCGCTTGCAGGTGCTCATGAGGTTTCCCGCCCCCGACATGCTCTCGGATAAATGGGAGGAAGCCATCGACCTTGACTGGGAGCACCACGAGCGGCACCGCACGGAGATAATTGCCCGCAGTGCCAACAGCCTCCGGTTGCTAAGGAGCATGGACCAGGACGGGTACGAAGTGGCCTGGTCCTGGCGGAACGGGGAATTCCGGGGAGTTCCGGAGCGGTGGGCGGGGATGCGTCCCGGCCACCGCCATGAATTTCTCCTGGAGCCCTTGGATAGCGGGGAGTTCACCTTTACCGTGGCCTTTGCACCAACGGGGGCCAAAACCAGCGATTTCGATGAAGTCAGGGAACTGGCGAAAAGGCACTGGGAGAAGTTCTGGCTCAGCGGCGGGGCGGTGGAATTTGCCGGGAGCAAGGACCCGCGCGCAGAGGAACTTGAGAGAAGGGTGGTGCTTTCCCAGTACCTGACGGCCATTCATTGCGGGGGGTCATTGCCGCCGCAGGAGACAGGGTTGATCTATAATAGCTGGTACGGGAAGTTTCACCTGGAGATGCACTGGTGGCATGCGGCCCATTTTCCCCTCTGGGGCCGGGTCCACCTTTTGGAGAAGAGCCTCTGGTGGTACCGGAGCATTTTGCCTAAAGCCAAGGAGTTGGCGGCTGTGCAGGGTTACGCCGGGGCCCGCTGGCCAAAGACGGTAGGGCCGGACGGGGAACAGAGCCCCTCGCCCATCTCACCGCTGCTCATCTGGGAACAGCCGCACCCAATTATCCTGGCGGAACTCTGCTACCGGGCCCATCCGGACCGGGAGACGCTGGAGAAATATAAGGAGATTGTCTTTGAGTCCGCTGCTTTTATGGCCTCCTACGCGGTTTATGACCGGGACAGGGACGAGTACCTGCTGGGGCCGCCGTTGATCCCGGCGCAAGAGAACCATAAGCCGGAGGAGAGTTTTAACCCCACTTTTGAACTGGAGTATTGGAAGACCGGGCTTGAGGTGGCCTTGGCCTGGGTTGAACGTTTGCGCGCCCTAGGATCCAGTGTAGGCGGGTGCGCAGAAGGCTACGGCAGGCAAGGCCGCAGCCCTGAACCGCATAACCACGCCGCACGCGACTCTTTCTTTAAAAATCCGGAGAAATGGCGGGAAGTTGCGGCAAAGATCGCCAAACCACCGCATAAGGACGGGGTCTATCTCGCCCATGAGAATTGCCCTGAGACCTTTAGCAAATACAATCAGGACCACCCTTCCATGGTCGCGGCCATGGGGGTCTTACCCGGGAAATTAATCGACCCGGGGATTATGCGAAACACCCTGAAGCAGGTCTGGTCCTGCTGGCAGTGGGAGACGGCCTGGGGGTGGGATTTCCCCATGTGCGCCATGACCGCCGCCCGTTTGGGCGAAAGGGCCTTGGCTGTAGATTTCCTCTTGATGGAGACTCCGAAAAACACCTATCTTCCGAACGGCCACAATTACCAATACCCGGGGTTAAGCGCCTATTTGCCGGGGAACGGCGGGCTATTAACGGCAGTGGCGATGATGGCCGCGGGGTGGCAGGACTGGAAACGGCCGTCCGGCCGCCCGGGCCACCCCGGCCCGTACAGCGAAACGGCGGCGTTTCCTGATGACGGCAGTTGGTCGGTGCGGTGGGAAGGACTTCATCCATTTTTGTGAAGGAGGGCATAGAAGTGGCAAAAAAAAGATATGCGCTGGTTGGGATAGGGGGCAGGGCCGAGTTTTTCTACGGGGCGCTGGCCGGCGAGTACAGGGATACCTGTGAGCTGGTGGCCTTTTGCGACATCAACCAGACGCGGATGGATTATGCCAACAGGTTGCTCGAGGAGAAATACCAATACCATAAGGTTCCGACTTACTTAAGCAATGAATACGAAGAAATGATCGGAAAAGAAAAACCGGACTATATAATTGTCGCCTCCATTGACCGGACCCACCACACCTATATCATAAAAGGCTTGGAGCTGGGGTGTGATATCATCACCGAAAAACCGATGACGATTGACGCCGAACGGTGCCAGGCGATCATCGACGCGGTCAAGCGTACCGGGAGAGAGGTACGGGTGACCTTCAATTACCGTTACGCGCCGATTAACACTAAGATTAAGGAGTTAATCCAGAGCGGCGTGATTGGGGAGGTTTTCTCCGTCCACTTTGAGTGGGCCCTTGACATCTACCACGGGGCCGACTATTTCCGCAGGTGGCACCGGGACAAGCGCAACAGCGGCGGGCTCCTGGTTCATAAATCCACCCACCACTTTGACCTGGTCAATTTCTGGCTGGACACCGAACCGGAGACAGTCTACGCCAGGGGCGGCCTCCGCTTCTACGGCAGGGAAAATGCGGAAAACCGGGGCATGACCAAGTTTTACCAGCGGGCCTACGGTAGTGAAAACGCGGTCGGGGACCCCTTTGCCCTCAACCTGACAGAAGACCCGCATCTGGCCGCCATGTACCTGGCGGCGGAGAAAGAAGACGGGTACCACCGGGACCAGAGCGTCTTCGGGGACGGGATCAGCATTGAGGATACCCTGGCCGTCCTGGTGACTTATAAAAACAAGGCTATCCTCACCTATTCCCTCAACGCTTACCTGCCATGGGAAGGCTATCTTGTCGCCTTCAACGGCAGCAAGGGCCGGATTGAGGTGACGGTGAGGGAGAAATCTGCCATCAACGCCGGGAAAGAAAGGCCGGAAGAAGGGGTAATGAGGGGAGGCCTCCAGGAGGAGAATACCATCCTTGTCATGCCGATGTTTGGGCCGCCCTATACAGTGGAGATAGAAGAGGGCAAGGGCGGGCACGGCGGCGGCGACCCCCTCTTGCTCCGGGATATTTTCGGCCCTCCGGGAGAGGATAAGTTTAACCGCGCCGCCTCCCATATCGACGGCGCCAAATCGATTTTAACGGGGATTGCCGGGAATATCTCCTTACAAACCGGGCTCCCGGTGAAAGTCGATGAATTGGTTAAATTCTGACCAACTGGTAAGCGGGGGAACCAATGAAAACCGATTGCTTATTGATCCATAAAGACGACAACGTGGTGGTGGCCTTAAAACCTCTGGCCAAAGGGAAGGTGGTTACCGCCGGCGGCGAGACCATTCTCCTGAAGACCGGTATCCCCGCCGGTCATAAAATCGCCCGGCGTCAAATCGGCAAAGGGGAGAATGTTATCAAGTACGGCCACCCCATCGGCCATGCCACCACGGAGATCCCTGCAGGGGAGTGGGTGCACACCCACAACCTGAAGACCAACCTCTCCGGGACCCTGGATTATACGTACCGGCCGGAGCGCCCGCGGCCGCCGGTCCCGGAGGCAAACCGGGTTCTTCCTGCCGGCGAGGTCAGTTTTAACGGCTATATCAGGGAGAACGGGGACGTGGGGATCCGCAACGAGATCTGGGTAATAAATACGGTGGGCTGTATTAATAAAACAGCGGAGGCCATCGCCAGAATCGCCGACGAGCGGTTTAGTGACAAAGGGCGCCCGGAAACACGGGGGATCGACGGGGTCTACCACTTTCCCCACCCGTTCGGCTGCTCCCAACTGGGGGACGACCTCCGTAATACCCAGAAGATCCTGGCCGGCCTTGTCCACCACCCGAATGCCGGCGGCGTGCTCGTCCTCGGCCTCGGTTGCGAAAACAATCATATTGATGAGTTCAAAAAGATCCTCGGGGATTATGACGAAAGGCGGGTAAAATTCCTTGCAGCCCAAGAGGTCGAGGATGAAACCGGCGAAGCTTTGCGCTTATTGGAAGAACTGGCCGGTTATGCCGCCACTTTTAAAAGGGAACCGGTTCCCGTCGCCAAACTGAAGGTGGGCTTGAAATGCGGTGGCTCCGATGGTTTTTCCGGGATCTCAGCCAATCCCCTGGTCGGGACCTTTTGCGACCTCCTTGTCTCCCGCGGCGGAACCGCGGTCTTAACCGAGGTTCCGGAGATCTTTGGGGCGGAAACGATCTTGATGGCCAGGGCTGAAAATGAGGAAATCTTCACGAAAATTGTGAAGCTGGTAAATGGTTTTAAAGATTATTACCTCCGGCACAGGCAGCCGGTTTATGAGAACCCGTCGCCCGGGAACAAAGCCGGCGGGATCACCACCTTGGAGGAGAAATCCCTGGGATGTATCGAAAAAGGCGGGTCTTCACCAGTCGTGGAGGTACTCGCCTACGGGGAACGCCTGGAGAAAACCGGTTTGCACCTCCTGGAGGGACCAGGAAACGACCTGGTCTCCGTAACCGCCCTGGCCGCCGCCGGTGCGCAGTTGATTCTTTTTACGACCGGTAGGGGAACCCCTTACGGCGGCCCCGTTCCAACAGTAAAAATAGCGACCACTTCCCAACTGTATCAGAAAAAGAAACACTGGATTGATTTTGATGCAGGGGAGATCCTGACGGGTATTACCGGCCTTGAAGAACTGGCGGAACAGTTGTTTACCTATGTCATTGACGTTGCCTCCGGACGGGCTTATACCCGCAATGAGATCAACGGCGCAAGAGAGGTCGCCATCCTTAAGGACGGTATCTATCTTTAGGGATAGCGGCCATCTTCAAGAACGGGATATATCTTTAATGATGGCGACTATCTTTAAGGATGGTTGTATTACAGGCCGGAGACAATATATTCCTCCCTAAGCGGCTACAGGAGGGAAGGCACGATGGAAAGGTTAAGCCGGGCGCTGCTGGCCAAAGGAAAAACACTGGCTGAAGTGAAGGTACCGGCTGAAGGAAAGGTATTGGCTAACGTGAAGGTACCGGCCGGGGTCGCCTGCGAGGCCGCGCGGAGTTTGGTTCTTCAGGAAGGTTTACCGGAAAAAGTAATCCAGTTTGGGGAAGGGAAGTTTTTACGGGCCTTTGCCTGCTGGATGATCCAGCAGATGAATGAGAAAGGCCTTTTTAACGGCAGGGTTGTTGTTGTCCAGCCGCTCCCTGAGGGCTTGGTCGCTGCCCTCAACCGGCAGGACGGGCTTTATACCGTTGTCCTGCGCGGCCTTGAAAAAGGGAAAAAGGTGGAAAGGGTTGAGATCATCTCCGCGGTCTCAAGGGGGATCAATCCCTACACCGGTTGGCCGGAACTCCTCAAGGCGGCTGAGGGGAAAGAGATCGGGTTTATCATCTCCAACACGACGGAAGCGGGCATTGCTTACCTGCCGGAAGAGTATGTCGCGGGGAAAACCCCCCGTTCTTTCCCGGGAAAACTGACGGCCCTTTTGCACCATCGCTTTCAGGCACTGGGGGGCAGCCCGGAGGCGGGTCTCGTTATAATCCCCTGCGAGTTGATTCCTGATAACGGCAGAAAATTAAGGGAGATCGTCCTGCGGCTCGCCGCTGAATGGGGGCTGCCTGCGGAGTTTGCCGCCTGGATCAAGCAGCATAACCATTTCTGTAACACCCTGGTCGACCGGATTGTCACCGGTTATCCCGAAGGGGAAACGGAGAAGTTCCGGACCCTGTTGGGCTACGAGGATCCCCTCCTGACCGTTGGCGAACCCTTTCACCTTTGGGCCATTGATGGACCGCCGGAAGTGGCTGAAAGATTTCCCCTGGAAAAAGCCGGTTTGAACGTCAAGTGGGGCGATGTCACCCCCTACCGGGAGCTGAAGGTTCGCCTCCTAAACGGGCCCCACATAATGATGGTGGCCGTTGCCTTTCTGGCAGGGGCCGATACAGTCCAGGATGTAATGGCCGATGAGTTGCTAAGGGATTTCATCCGGCAGGGAATAAAGGAGATCTACCCCACCGTTGCCCTGCCCGCCGCTGAGAAGAAAAGCTTTGTCGAGTCGGTAATGGAGCGTTTTGCTAACCCCTATAACAAGCATTACCTGAAAGATATCGCCCTGAACTCCGTCACAAAGTTTAAAGAACGCATAATCCCTGCATTATTGGATTATGTACGCACCGGTGCGCACAGTACAAGTGTACACTGGACATCTGGGGAGGCGGGCGTGGAGAAAGGCCGGTTACCCGAAACAATCCTCCTGGCCCTGGCGGGGCTGTTGGCCTTCAACCGGCCGGCTGGTGGTTGCCGGGCTTCGCAACCGGCCTGTGCGGGCGAAGACGGGCATGCCTTAGTGGGCAGGCGGAACGGAAACGAATATCTGATTACCGACCGCCCGGAGATTTTGGCGTCCTTTACGGAGGCCTGGGGGAGGTTTAACTGCACAGATCAGAGTCTTTCCAGTTTAGTAGCGGAGATTCTGGGTAATACGGAAATCTGGGGTGAAAACCTGCATGGGATTCCAGGCCTAACAAAGGCCGTTTCTGGTTATTTGGCTGATATTCTGAAAAACGGCATGCGGGAGACGGTGGAAAAACTGTTGCGCGCGACATAATGAAATATAATGTGATTTAATGAAAATCCTCCGTTGTATGCAAAGGGTAATTGGTAATTCTGCCAAAATAAAAGACGGCTGCCTTTTCAGGCAGCCGTCTTTTATGTATCCTTCTATTACCAGGTATATCCCACTCCCACACGATAGGTTGTCCCGAAACCACCAATTGCATATCCTGCGAGTTCAATCATGGCAAAACCTACTCCCACACCGGCCTCAATGGTGAAACCTTGCTCAAGGACCCACTTGTAACCGCCCAACGCCTGAAAACTAAATCCTGAGGCAGAAATCTCCGGTGCGCGGGCAGACATATAGGAGGCGATTCCTTCCGAGAAAAGACCGGCTCTTTCTTCCCCGAAGTATTTCCGGTAACCGGCGCCGATCAAGAACTGATTAACACTTCCTGCACTGGCAAAACCTGCTGAAATCAAGATGCTGCTTTGTTTACCTAAAGGTCTCTCATACTGGGCGTTTAAAATATCTCCCAAAGGGTTCACGGTGATGGTTTGGTCACCTGCGGCCATTGAAACGCTGGCAAAGGAAAGGAGAAGAATTAATGCTAATAAAAGAATAGAAATCTTTCTCATATGGGTTGATAACCTCCTGTTCAAGGAATTTTCTTCATTATAATGTAATCTTATATATTTGTCAACATTTTTAGTAAATAATTCTGTCAAACGTAGTGCTTAATTATAAATGCTATGTGCCCATCGTTGTGAATTATTGTAAAAAAATTATATTTAGATGCTTGTTTTTCTCCCAACGCCCAGTATAATTATTAGTGGAAGGTGACACCCGATGTTTGTGATCAATTATGAAGGCAATAACAGCCCTGGAGTATTATTTGAAGGGTTGGAAGCTCTCCTGGCTTTTTACCGGGAGGTCGATACTGTAACGGAGAGTTTCAAAAAACAGGGGAAAGTAGACTGCTTGGCCTCTTGCCGGGAATGTTGCCGCACGTCCGCGGCAAACATTGAGGTCTCAATCTTTGAATTTTTGCCTTTAAGCATTCATCTTTGGCAGACGGGGAAGGCCGAATTCTGGCTGGCCAGGGCGGCCGCGGCTGGGCCCGGCTCCCCTTGTGTGCTTCTTAATGACGATGCCCTGCTGCAGCCGGAAGGGGGATGCCGGTTTTACGCCTGGCGACCGCTGTTATGCCGTTTATTCGGTTTTTCCGCGGTGGAGGATAAATACGGGCGGCCGGTTGTTGCCCTCTGCCGCAGGATTAACCAGGCCAATCCCGGGCTGCGGGAAAGACTGCAAGCGTTGGTGGAGAGCGGCCTGCCGGTACCAATCAATTCCCACTACGCCAGGAGAGTCTCTCTCCTCAATCCCGCCCTGGGACAGACGCGTTACCCGATTAATAAAGCGTTTTTACTGGCGCTGGAAACTACCGGCTACCGTTTGGCCTTGACTGGGGAGAATGGGTATCCGGACGAGACGCCGCCGAGCGTCCCACCGGTAGGAAAACCGGCTTGAGGTGAACCGTTAAAAACAGTGAGTGGGAGTTTGTAAAAAGCCGGTCTTGGAAAATTCGTTTTCTTTAACCCCGCGG
>JAAYGG010000070.1 GCA_012727895.1 Bacillota bacterium | reverse complement strand
TAGCCTGCTAAAGCTGATATGCTTTTTAAGCCATAGATTATTTCAAAACTTATCAGGCAAATCCTGCAGAAAGAGAGATATTTTTTGGGGTCATCCATTTTTGCCCATCCTGCCGCGGGGATACAGCAATTTTTATCAATCATTATGAAGAGAAGAAGGATATAATGAACTCAAGTTTGGAAAAATTACAAGGAGTGGGGAAGATGAAAAAGCTCAACATCACCTGGGACGGGGTCAAGGATACCACGGGTTATCTCTTCTCCTTTGCCAAGGTGCTGGTTGCTGCGTTGAAGAACAGTCCTTATCGCGAGTACGCCGAAGATGTGATTGCGGCCAGCGGGTTTGCCTTCCGGATGTGGGCCGCTGCCGATCTTTGCCCCAGCGCCACAAGTGTCTGGGAGTTCAAACAACAGAAGCCGTGGGTGGAGAGCGCCGGGATCGCCTGCGCTTATATTGAACGCCTGTGGGGCGATGATGAAGTAGTGGAAGAACGCCGCCTGGCCGCGCTTGCGATGATTAAAGAATCAATTGACCGCGGCATTCCCGCCATCAGCTGGGATATTGGCATCCCGGAATGGGGGCTGATCACCGGTTATGATGAGAAAGCGGAAAAGCTGGCGACCCTCTCGATCACCGGGGCGGAGGAGGAGATGGCCTATGCCCAGCTGGGAAAGAGGGAGATCCCGATCCTGAGTGTCCTGACGATCACGGGCACAACCGGCAAAGCGCAGGAGGAGATTATTGCCGGTAGCCTGAAACTGGTCAAGAACCATTTACTCGGCGGGGAATGGTGCGAAAACGCCCAGGGACTTGCCGCGTACCCGGTGCTGATCAAGCATATTGCGGGTGATTTCAACCCCGAGCTCTCCTGGAATATCGAGTATTACTTGGGGACCTATGCGGCCTTGAAATGGTATGCCTGGACCTATCTTGAAAAATATTGCCTGACCCGGTTGGCGGAACTCTACAAAACCATCTATGAGAGCTGGCAGAGGGCGTTTGAACTGAAAAAAACCACGGATATCTCGGTGGCAGGTAACAGGCGGGCTATTGCCGAATTGCTGAAAAAGGCGGAGGATTGCGAGAAAGCGGCCGTGGAGTTGATGTAGGTCGAGCCAGGCTTTGGGCCGAGTCGCTGGCTAGATAACGGGGTGTTTTCTTTATGGATTACAAAGAGCATATCGCCAGGGCGGTCAAGTATATAGAGGAGAATTTAACGGGCGAGATTGACTTGGCCGCCTGCGCCAAGGCTTGCGGTTACTCGGAATACCATTTCCTCCGGGTTTTCAAGGAAGTCGCGAGGCTGACTCCTGCCGATTATATAAGGAAGAGGCGGCTCAGCGAAATTGCCAAGCGAATCTGCGAAACCGGTGAAGCTGTTTCGGAGATCGCCTTCAGGTACGGGTTTAATTCCAAAGAGAACTTCACACGGGCTTTTAAAGCGGAGCATCATATCCTGCCGACCGAATACAAAGCGGCGCAAAACAGCCTGAAACTCTATGAACCCTTGTCTTTCGAAACGAAGCTTTTTTCCGTTACCCCCGAGATCGTCACGCTCCCCGGCTTTTCCCTGACTGTTTATAGAAGCGATGAGGATTATCCGCCGAATTTCTGGAACAAATACAATGCCAGAAAACTCTCCTTGCGTTTATCAGGGGGCACGCCTTGCCTGGACTTTGGCGTGAGCATATGGAATGCTGCTGAAAACCGCCTGGATTATTTCATCGGCATCGCTACGGAAGAGGCCAAGGGGGACCTTTCGGGCACGCAGGAACTGACGATCCCCGGTGGGCTTTACGCCGTCTTCCAAACGCCTGTTACCACCCATGCGGATTTTGTCAATACCATCCACCGCACCTGGGAGTATATTAATGAAGTCTGGTTCCGGCAGAGCAGTTACGAGCGGAAATGCGGCCCGGAATTTGAATGCTACCAGGAGCAAAGCCGCGCCTTCACCGAGAGGATCTATATCCCGGTGGCGAGAAAAGCAAAAACAGAAAACTGGAGAAAGAAAAGCTGAAGAAAGAGAGAAGAAAGAAACGGGAAGAGGGGATGACTGACCGTGGCAAACAGCGATAATCTCCGGCAGGAGTGGGACGCCATTGCCTCCGCCTGGATCAGAGAGGCCAGAGGCAGGAACCCTGTGCGCAACGGCCTGCTGGACCCACCGATGCTGGAGGCCTGTGGTAATGTGGAAGGCCTGAGGATCCTGGATTGCGGGTGCGGCGAGGGGCGTTTCTGCCGGATCCTCGCGGAGCGCGGCGCCGTATATGTGTTGGGGTTGGATCTCTGCGAGCCGCTGATTGCCGCCGCCCGGGAACTCCAATCTCAGCGCGAGGATTATCGTGTGCAGGATGTCCAGGATCTTGGCTTTCTTGAAGACGAAACCTTTGATCTGGCCGTCTCCTACCTCAACCAATGCGATTTGCCGGGTTTTGCGGCGAATACGGGAGAAGTCTTCCGCGTGCTGAAGAAGGGCGGCCGCTTCATCATTGCCAACCTCCACCCTATGCGCTCCGCGACCGGCAAATGGCACCGGGGCCCGGACGGGGAGAAGCTCCATGTAGTGGTGGATGAGTATTTTGCCGAGGGAGAGCGGCGTGCGCAGGTGCTGAGGGAGAAGATAGTCACCAATTTTCACCGTACCTTGTCCACTTATATAAATACCTTCATTGCCACCGGTTTCCTGCTCAAAGGAATCATTGAGCCGACAATTACTCGGGAGCAGTTGGCGGCTTATCCGGAACTCGACAACGAACTGCGGGTACCGAATTTCATCATTTATGTGCTGCAGAAGCCTTAGTGCGGGTATGCAGGCTCCTGCCGGGTATGCCCGTAGGGTATGCCTACAGGCAGGCAATTTCACTTGCTGCGGCTGGATATTGGGAAAACGCCGGACACGGGTTATTAATAATGTCAAAGGGGGGAGAGAGGTATGACGACTGATTACAAGGATTCAAAGTGGGCTGCTGTGATTATTGCCTTGCAAAAGGATGACGGGTCTTGGGGCTATTTTCATTCGCTTGCTTATCCAATAAAGAGTAACCCGATAACGACCGAACAGGCCATAAGAAGGCTGGAGATCCTGGGCTACACCATAAAGGACGAACCCATCATGAAGGCCGTCGCTTACCTCCACGACTGCCTGGTGGGGAAGAAAACAATCCCCGACCGGAGGGAGAAACTTCATAATTGGGAGGTCTTCACTTCCCTTATGTTCTCGACATGGATCCGGAGGTTTACCACGGATGATGAGGCGGCAAACGCCACCGGGAAAAAGTGGGCGGAGATTATTAGTTATGCTTTTGCCAACGGTGTCTACGATCATGACCGGTACGTTGAGGTATATAGAGAGGTTCATAATTTGCCGCCCAGGGGCGGACGCTTGCTTGATTTCGCCAATTTTTATCATATTTCTTTGGTGGCGGACCTTTTGGATGATCAGACCGCGTTAGCCTTGATCGACTATATTCTGCAGAAACCATCAGGGATATATTATATATACGATAAGCAATTATCCATCCTGCCGCCGGTATTCAAATCTAGAACAGCCAGTTGGTACCTTACGGCCATTGAGTTGCTGGCGAGGTACAGAAATCCGGGGTGCAGGGAAAAGTTCATGTTTGTGGTAGAGTGGTTGGAGAGGAATAAAGAACCTGAGGGGTATTGGGATATGGGGGTGGAAGCAAAGGACGGGATCCAGTTCCCGCTCTCCGATTCCTGGCGGACGAAAGAATTGCGGATAAAGGATTGTACATACAGGATAGAAAAGCTTATAAAAATGATTGAAGTTTAGATTAGGGAGTGATTGCGCGCGCATACTAGAAATATAAACTGTTAAAAACAGGAAAGAAGAACCTTGGGCAGGAAGACGGCGGCCCGCGGCTGTTGCCCGTAACCGGAAAGTATGATAGAATAAAGCCGTCTAGGGTTCTTCTTTACATTTTCCATCGAAGCTTTGGAATCCGTCTTTTCGCCAGCGAGTGGACGGCTTCTTTATCTTTACCACCTTCATAAACCCAAAAATATTGAGCTGACGGGAATAAATTACCTGAATTGCGTAATGATCAACCTTGGGGTGCTATGCAAATGAATATTCTTGTTACGCTGAACAGCAACTACATTAAACCGCTGAAGGTAATGTTGTGGTCGTTGTTCTTTAATAACCGCGGGCGGGATTTCCACGTTTACCTGATCCATTCATCCCTTACCCCACAGGAACTCGAGGATTTGCGCGAATATATCAACAGCAGTGGGCATGAGTTTTCTGTCATAAAGATCCCCGCCAAGTATTTTGCGGACGCGCCTGTGGTCAAGCATTATTCCCAGGAGATGTACTACCGCCTTTTGGCCCACAGGTTCTTACCGGAAGACCTGGACAGGATCTTGTATCTGGACCCGGATATCCTCGTCATAAACCCCATCAACGAACTCTACGAAACGGAGATGAAAGGCTACCTCTACGCGGCTTCCTATCATAAAAGGGCGTTGGTAAAAGGGATCAATATGATCCGGCTGAAAGCCTACGAAATGCAGGAGTATTTCAACTCGGGAGTACTCTTGATGAACCTGCCGCTACACAGGGAGAAGATCCGGGAAGAAGAGATCTTCGCGTATCTGGAGAAAAACCGGAACCGCTTGATCCTGCCGGATCAGGATCTGTTGAATGCGCTGTACAGCAAAGAAATTAAAAAAGTGGACGAGGTTCTGTACAACTACGACACCCGGTTCTATTATTACTACAGAATACAAAGCAACGGCCGGGTAAATATGGATTATATCATGGACAACACCGTAATCCTCCACTTTTGCGGTAAAAAGAAGCCGTGGCAGGAACAGTATACCGGGGAGTTCCATTCGCTCTACAAGCATTATGAGCGCCTTGCCCTTGGGAAAAAGGTGCTTGGCTCCTCCGCCAAGGTCAGCGCTGGTAATTGGCAAAGGATACTAATAACAGATATTAATAACAACAGAATAATCCCCTGACAAAACAAAAAAGAATCCCCCGGTAAAAGCCGGGGGGTTTCTTTTTACTTACCGGGCGCCGCCTGTGTGCCGGCGGGCGCCCGTATTGAGAACTACATTGGGCCAGATTGATGGCTGCATTGATGGCCTGTCTAGACCCCGGGCAACTCCGGAATCTGGGCAAAGGACCGCTCTAGGTCCGCGTCGGTGGGGATATAATCGGTCATCGTCTTGTTCAGGTAGGCATCATAAGCGGTCATATCGAAGTAACCGGTGCCGGTCAGACCGAAGAGGATGGTCTTTTTCTCCCCGCTTTCCTTGCATTTCAGGGCTTCGTCGATTGCCGCCCGGATGGCGTGGGCGGATTCGGGAGCCGGCAGGATCGTTTCGTGTTTGGCAAAGAAGACCGCCGCCTCGAAAACCTTGGTCTGTTCCACGGCCACGGCTTCCATATAGCCGTCATGGTAGAGTTTGGAGAGGATGGGCGCCATCCCGTGGTAGCGCAAACCGCCGGCGTGGTTGGGGGAGGGGACAAACTGGGACCCCAGGGTGTACATCTTGGCCAGGGGTGTGATCTTGCCCGTATCACAGAAGTCGTAGGTATAACGTCCCCTGGTGAAAGAGGGGCAGGAGGCGGGCTCGACCGCAACAATCCGCGGCGAGGCCTTGCCCAATAGCTTATCCTGGATAAAGGGGGCGATGAGGCCGCCCAGGTTGGAGCCGCCGCCGGCGCAACCGATAATGACATCCGGGTATTCATCGATCATTTCCATGGCTTTCTTTGTCTCCAGGCCGATAATCGACTGGTGCAACAAGACCTGGTTCAAAACGGAACCAAGGACATACCGGTAGCCTTCGGTCGAGACGGCCTTCTCCACCGCCTCGGAGATGGCGCAGCCCAGGCTGCCGCCGGTATCCGGGTCTTTTTCCAGGATTGCCCGGCCGGTATTTGTGGTATTGCTGGGGCTCGGGATCACCTTGGCGCCAAAGGTCTCCATCACGGAACGCCGGAAGGGCTTTTGCTCATAGGAGCATTTCACCATATAGACGGTTAAGGGGATCTTGAAAAAGGCGCAGGCCTCCGCCAGGGCGGTACCCCACTGCCCGGCGCCGGTCTCCGTAGTTAAACCGGCCAACCCTTGCTTCTTCGCATAATACACCTGCGCAGCCGCGGAGTTCAACTTATGACTGCCGGAGGTGTTGTTCCCTTCAAACTTGTAGTAAATTTTCGCCGGGGTACCCAAAGCCTTTTCCAGGTTATAGCCGCGGATCAGGGGCGAAGGGCGGAACATCCGGTAGAACTCCAGGATTTCACCGGGGATTTCAAAATACCGGGTCGTGCTGTCTAACTCCTGCCGGACAAGCTCTTCGCAGAAGACCGGCGCCAGATCCTCCGCCGTGACCGGCTTCAGCGTCGCCGGGTTGAGCATCGGAGCGGGCTGTTCCTTCATATCCGCGCGGATATTGTACCATACCTTCGGCATCTCCTCTTCGCTCAGATAAATACGGTAAGGGACCTTCTTGGACATAATCATTCTCCTCTCTTCTCGTCTTTTCTTTTTTTTAGTTTTAGAAAGCACCACGCCTCCGCCAACATGGCGCTTCTAAACCTGCTTTATATAAAAAAGCTTCTGTCTCAGTATCACTGGGACAGAAGCTTTTTTCCACACTCCTGCGGTACCACCCGGTTTGGTGCTGCGCCATGCATGACGCCGCACGCATGCGCGCGCTTGCACCCGCTCTCCTCATACGGCGCGCCCAGGCTAAGCCCACAGCCAAAGCCGTATGATCTCCCGTGTTAACGGCGGGAGGGGCCGTCAGGTATTACTCGGCAGCTTTGCCGGGGGCTCCGCCGCTTTTCTCCCTGCCCTCGTAAGTCCATTCAACATGGCCCTTGCGCTGCACTCCCACCGCCGGCAGCTCTCTGTGCGCACTGCGCATAGCAGGTACCATGCCTACTATTCTTACTCACCGGTTTCATTGCGCAAGTATCTGCGCCTTCGCTTATAAGCGCCTTCGCGTGCCCGTGCCTTCGCTTGTCAGCGCCCAATCTTTTCTAGAGGAAACAGCCTAATTTGTTATAGTATATAATAACCCGGAACGAAAAGTCAATATCTTGTGGGCGGTTGTTTTTCGTCGCATTGACCAAAGGCAAGGATACGGGGTGGAAGGATTGGTATTCCATTGGAGGAAAAACACTCCAGGATGGCGAATGCTATAATAATTTTTGCAAGAATATTATGGTAAGTCAGTGGCAAATGAGGGAGGAAAAATGAAACTGGGGAGAATTGTGAAGAGTGGTTTTTTGGTTATGGCCTTCTTTTTCGCTTTTAATTCCGTTTTTGGCAGCGACAATCACCTTCTTGAGCAGGGAAAAGAGCTTTTCCTGGAAGGAAGGCAGATGTTCTACAATGCGGAAAAACCTATCCCGGAGGCGATTGCCACACTGAACGAAGGGAAAGAGTTGCTTCTCACCGCAACCGATAGTTTTGGCAAGTATTATTGGTTGGCCCAAGTAGAGCTCTTATTGGGAGAAGTAAAAGAAGTGGCAAACGAGGAAAAGGAAGCAGCCCGGTGTTTCAGTAATACCGAAGAACTGATCAACAAGGCGATAGATTTTGATCCAAACCGGAGTGACGCTTACCGGATATTGGCAGACGCTTATGTGCGGTTAATGCCGTATAAGAGCATGTTTTATGCAATGAGCCATGGCTCTAAAGCAAATAATCTCTACAAAAAAGCTTTAGATTTAGACGATAAAAACTATGCCGCTTACAACGCCATGGGCGTTTATTGCCTGCATGCTCCCGCGATCGGCGGAGGAGGTGTGGATAAGGCCATAGAAAACCTGGAAAAAGCTTTGGAAAGCAATGACCGGCATGAAAACTTCATCTCCTATATTTGGCTGGGAACGGCATACGAAAAGAAGAAAATGCCTGGTGAAGCAGAGGCGTACCTTGAAAAGGCGCTGGAGATCTATCCTAACAGCCAATGGGCGCAAAGTGTATTAAACCGGATTAAGGAGAAAAACTAATCAACACTGTTGTATTAATACGCCAGTATTAATACGACAGTGTTAATATGCCAGTATTAATTTGCCAGTCACTCTTGGACCGGATTATGGCGGGTGAAAAGGAAGAGGAGGCATCTGTGATGCTAAGGAAAGGAATTATGATCTTTATTACCCTGTCCATTCTCACGTTTGGCTTTGCCTTCAGTGCAGCGGCAATTTCTTTTGGCGGGGTAATTGTTGATGACAGTGGCATCGGAGTAAGAGTCATTCATTTGCTGGACAGGTCCCTGCTTTATGCTGTGCCCGGTTTCGACTGGGACATGAAAAACTTCTGCTTCATACTTGGCGGAGAATACTATTTTACCAAGGATCTCTCCCTTCATTTGGGTTATAGCGATTGGCCGTTTGGCCGGACAATGAAGTATGATTCCGTCATTGCCTCCAGGAAGAGGCTATATACTGCAGAAGCAAAAATCAAACAGGGGAAAGACCGTTGCAAAATAGGATTATTATCGGGAAAGCTGCAAACAGAAAACGCGGCGGAAGTAGGAATCACCGAGCTTGCCTTGGGCTATACAAAATATATCAGTGAAGGGACGGAAGAGAACTGGAAGACCGTCCTGGTAACCAACGCCAATTACGGCTGGACTGAAGCTGGCGAAGGGTACCTCATTACCGAGGCAAAACTGGTCTTTAACAAAAACAACTTCACCGTATCAACAGGGATCGGGCACAATACCTATTCAGGAAGATTGATGCCTTGTTTTGATGTGGGAAGAATTCTCCAAGGTTTCCCGGTAGATAAACTTACAGGTATAAATATGTTCTTACTGACGATGGAAAGAAAATACCCCCTACTGACGATCTCTACAGAAGAGTTCAAGAGCGTCTTTTCGCTGCCGGTCTTTATCGAGCTGACCGGGGTCCAGAGGGGACAGACTCTGGAAAGTTTTACTCTCTATAACCGGACCGGCGTTGGCTTTTCCATGAATATCAATGATGAAGTTGAGTTCAGGGTGGAAGCGGCTTTGCTGGACGGCAATGTTTCGAAGATAGTCTTTCATGCCACCACAGAAATCTATTGAAGTACGGGCCAGGGAATGCCCGCGGCTGCGGAGCGAGTTTATTATCGCGGCGCTGATTTGGTTTTCCAATTTTTTCGCCGTACTACTTTCCAGTCTCGTATTTATAACCACCGTTACCGGTGGTTTTTTTATTTTGGGAAAAAATTGTTGAACAATATCTAAAATAATCTTTGACAAAGAGGAAACAAATTTGTTATAATAAAAACGTGAAAAAATATGCTGCAAATATTTTCACGGGATGGTGGAAAGAGTTGGCAAGTAAAGATCTAAATCATGAGCAGATCATCTTGGAGATCAAGGCCAGTGAGTTATATTTTTTAAAAGGCTATGACCAGGGCCAGATCGGGAAAATCTTGAACTGTTCCAGATCAACAGTATCCAGATTGTTGGCTAAGGCAATCAAAGATGGAGTTGTGGAAGTGCATATTAAAAACCCTCTTGAAAAGGTAAAGGAACTCGAAAAAAGCCTCAAAGAAAAATTTTCTTTAAAACATGCG
>JAAYGG010000069.1 GCA_012727895.1 Bacillota bacterium | reverse complement strand
ATTCGGGGGCTTGCACCTAACCGCATTAACTTGGAGTTTGCATTTGACAGTTTTAACGGTTTTCATGGCTATATTATATCACATATTTGAAAGGAAGACAAGCGGCTTTCCTCCCCCGATTAAAATCGGGGGCATCCAGTCGCGATAGAGGTGAGTTTTCCAGTTATGATTAATGGAAAATCCTAAAGAATAAAAGTTAAAACTATACTAACAGATTATCAAAAACAACAATTAAACAACAAATTAGGCACATTAAGAATAACTAAAAAATTGGGTAACATGATAGAGATTATCCTCTAGTAAGGAGTGTGAATAATGTATAAAGTTTTTAAACGTGATGAAACAGGTAAGTTGGTTAGTCCATTCCAAGATTTTGAATATATCCCGGGCAAAGAATACTATTGTCAAAGTAAGGTAGAGATTGATCAATTCAAGCGGAGGTACGAGAGAATTAAGTTAATCCGGCTAGTACCTAATGAAGAAGTTAAAGAACTAGCACTTGCATTAGAATCTAAAGTTGGTTACAAGTTGTCTGAAGCATTATTCCCTGTTAATTTGATGGTAAAATATGGCGCTTACACACAGGAGAAAATGCTGAAATCGTATGGGAAGAAAAGGGGTGATGGCACACCCTTAACTTGGGCGTTGTCCGAACCAGAAATGGATGAGGGCGTTAACGACCCAAGAATTCCCTGACTTCAGTCATGGGTAGTGTCAAAAAATAAGCATGAAGAATAGGAGTGATATTATGTCATTGGTAAGATGTCCAAATAACTCATCTCATAATGAATTCGTAACTACTGCCCATGAAGTCCATGACTGGGTAGTAGATTCTGACGGAAATTTTATAGAAGATCTTGGATGTTCAGAGATAGCAGCTGCACCTAGTATAGATAATATTTGGAGATGTAGAATTTGTGGTGCAAAAGCTATAGTAGTGGATGGTTTCGTAAATTAGGGAAACATCTTTAGACATACAACGTAAACTGGAAGATAAACAAAAAAATAAGAAAGGATGAATTCGATGAAAAAAACGAGATTGGTAAATTTTTACTGTAAAAAATGTGGGGGTACTTATAAACTCGATATTGGCGACGCCTCCAGGGAAAAAATAGAGGCCTCTTTAAGAAAAAGAGATGCTTTTGAGTGCCCTGGGCACCACGTGGAATTAACATCTCCATTAAACTATTGGGAGATTGATTGGAATTCTTTGGAAGAGACTGAAGTACAATCACAAGAAGAGTGGTTGAACGATCTTAAGAAAACCTATAGCGTTGTAGTTGACACTGAGGAGCTTAAAAGAAACTATGAGGTTGAGGGTTTTTGTTACGGTTTATGTATTGCCAAAGACAAAACTACTAACGAAAAAGTAACATTTGATTTTGCCACGGGCCCTGACGGAAAACGCTATTATTTCGCCGGGTAACTTATATAGAAAGAAGGCAATAAAAAAATTAAAAAAAACACGGATATTTTTAGAGGGAGGTGATTTTGTGTTTCCTATTGGCATTGGTTATAAACTTGAATCTTATTATGCCAAGTTTCCCCCTTAAGAATAAATTGGTTTTATAATCTTGTTGAAATATATTTGATGTAGTAAAAAATACTTTATATGTTATACATGCTTAAATTTATTAAAGAGGGTGTAGAAAATCATTAAAGCTATACATTCCAATATTAAAACATTTCGTAGTCTTGATTTTTCCACGAACTGCCCTAAACGCAGGGCGGGTACCCCGTGTTCATATTGTTATGTAGAAAATGCACGCAACAAGAATTTTAGAGGCAAAACGGTTATTGATTATATTCCCTATAATGGAGAAATCAAAAGGTTAGCAAAAAGCTCTATCATTAAACTTAATAATTGTGGAGGACTGCGCCTTTTTTCTTTTGGCGACTACCTTCCAGAAATGGATGGAGATATCTATGCTGCAATTAAAGATGCTCAAGAGGTTGGTCTTCAATTGAAGGCCATTACAAAACAAGTTGACTTCATACCCAAATTTTATCGTTATATGAGAGTAATTAATGTAAGCGTAGACAGCTTAGGCGAAGGTGTTGACCACGAAACTGCCCAAAATTTAAGGCGTAGTTACCCGAACGTTCTCATACGCGCTGTAATTATGAAGAACAGTGACCTTGAAGATTTGGCTTGGGCTGATATTTTTAATTTCAATCATGTTCATAATCAATATAAATATTACAGCCCTAAACAAATCAAGGAATATGCCAAAAAATTCCCTAATAAAGTTTGTTGTGAGACCGGAAGATGCGAAACCTGTTCGATAAAGTGTGGACTGGTGTAAAATAAGTTAACCATGAGAAGAAGGCTAAAGGCCTAAAAACGCGCAGGAAATGCGGGGGTGAAACAATGAAAAGGTATGACGTGGTCATTGTCGGCGGCGGTCCCGCAGGGATCTTTGCCGCCATTGAACTGACCAAGGCAACCAGCAAGATCTTAATCCTGGAAAAAGGGAAAAAATTGGCCGAGCGCCGCTGCCCGTCCAAAGAGCAGGGAATAGCCTGCCTGGGTTGTGAACCTTGTTCCGTTGTTTGCGGGTGGGGCGGGGCCGGGGCCTTTAGCGACGGGAAACTTACTCTCTCCGGAGAGGTTGGCGGCTTTCTCGACGAATACCTGACCAAGGAAGAGCTGTCCAAACTCATCCGCTATGTGGATGACGTCTATCTGCGCTTCGGCGCTCCGGCACAGATCTACGGGGAGGACGAGGAGACGATTACCCGGATTGAAAAGATGGCCGTCCTTTCCGATCTCCGCTTTATTCCTTCACGCATTCGGCACTTGGGTTCCGGGCGCACGCTCGAAGTCCTGCAAGCGATGGAAGATCATCTGACCGGGCAAGGGGTGGAGATCCATACCGGAGAGACCTGCGCAGAGTTGCTGGTGGAAAACGGCCGGGTGACCGGAATCCGCACCAGCAAAGGCGAGGAGATCCCGGCAAGCTTTGTTATTCTGGCTCCCGGGCGGCAGGGAGCAAGATGGCTGACCGGCGAAGCGGCCCGCCTGGGACTGCAGACCCGGGTAAACCCGGTGGATATCGGGGTCCGGGTGGAGTTGCCGGCCGAGGTGATGGCCGAGCTCACCTCGGTGCTTTACGAAGGGAAATTCGTCTTTTATTCCCGGTTTTTTGAGGACCGGGTCCGAACCTTCTGCATGTGCCCCCACGGCGAGGTGGTAATGGAGAATAATGACGGGTTGATTACAGTGAACGGCCACAGCCATGCCCATAAGAAGACGGCCAACACCAACTTCGCCCTTTTGGTGAGCAAGACCTTTACGGAGCCTTTCAAAGAACCGATCAAGTACGGGCGGTATATTGCTGGCCTGGCCAATCTTTTGGGCGGCGGGGTCCTCCTCCAGCGCCTGGGGGATCTGCAGGCCGGGCGGAGGTCGACCCCGGAAAGGATTAAAAAGGGACTGGTCAGGCCCACCCTGAAGGAGGCCACTCCCGGCGATCTCAGTTTGGTCTTGCCCTACCGCCACCTCCGGGCGGTCTTGGAGATGCTGGAGGCCCTGGACGGCATCGCCCCGGGAGTGAACTCCCGGAACACCCTGCTTTACGGGGTGGAAGTCAAGTTCTACTCTTCCCGCCTGGAACTCAGCAACAGCCTGGAGACGGAGATCGAGAACCTTTTTGCCGCCGGTGACGGGGCCGGTGTGACCCGGGGTTTGATGCAGGCTTCGGTCTCGGGCGTGGTCGCGGGGAGGGAGATCATGAAGCGGCTTTGAGTCTTTACTGGCCTTCCGGTGCGAGCTTTACAAAAAAGGTGTAAATGACATCTGTGGGCCGGGGGACAGGAACGTTGCTTAAGAAAAGAGAGCCGTAAACAGTTGCCAGTAACCATAAGATGGTAAATACCAGCAGTGTACGGCGTTGTTGCTCCCGGATCAACAGGGGAACCTGGTAGAGAGCGATTAAAATCATAACCAGCCACAGGCCAATCAAGATCCTCTCTCCTTCACGCACAGAGGTGGCTTCTACGCGGGCTTGCCGGAACGTGGGTTTACCTGCGCCGGTAGGCCCGCTATGTGTTTGCCGGACCCGTTGCCGCCTTCACTCTCAGAATTGCAGGGGTTTCTTGTCCTCCAGTGGATCTAGGCTTTACTTGCCTGGGGGAGAGGTGAAGATCATCCCTGAACGCTTGATGGGGGCTTCCACCAGAAATTCCACAGACAACTGGCAAAAGGCCTCTTCCCACCGGCCGGCCAGATCTTCCTCCCACAGGCGGGGAAATCTCCGGTAGATGGCATTGCCAAAGCCGAAGATGTCGGCTTTCAGCTCTTTGGCACGGGCAAACGAGCGCTCGCATTCGCGGCGGATCGATTCGGCAAAGCGGTTTTCCAGGGTTTGATCAAAATCCTTGTCCAAGCGGGGGGTTTCGCCGGGAGAGACCACCAGGTCCTGGAGGCGTCCCTCAGTCATGATCTCAACGGTTATCATTACCTCCCCGCCGTTGATTTTTGGTTCGATTTTTGACTGCATTTTTATGATTTCAATGGTGGCCAGGCCCTTTTTTCCTGGCAGTTCGATGATGACCGCCCCTCTCTCCAGGGTGTTCCTGATCCAGTTTTGACCCCTGGTTTCATGACCGTCCATCCAGCCGACCATTTTTTCTCCGCGAAAGACGGCGGCCCCGGTGACTTCAGCTGGAGCCCCCGGCGGGTGTTTTTGCCCCGGGCTTTCTTGGCCTTGGCTTTGCTGGTCTTCGCCTTGCTTGCCTTGGCCGGCTTCTTGGGAAAGGACTTTCAGCCGGGCCAGGATCATTTCCTCGCCGGGCCTGGTGAATTCAATAAACTTCGTTAGCAACCGGGAGTCGGGGATGATCGACCGTTCGATACTGGTAATCCGCAGAAGGCGGTCGATGGCAGTTGAGGGTAAAAACTCTAGAGGGAAATCGGCGCGCAGGAGTTCTTCCAAATCCCCATCCACCACCGCCGTTTGTATATTGGCGCGCAGTTCCCGGTGTCTTTGGAAAAGCTCCAGTACCGGCCAGATCCCTGCACGAGCCAATCTTTCCGAGAAAAGCAGGACCAGTATGTGGGAGAACCGGATCTGCCGGCTGGTCCCCTGACTGAGGTTCAAGACGGCCTCAAAAGGCGTGCGGCCACGGGCGGAATGGACCCAAAAGGGCAGTTTCTCCCCGCCGCCACCGCTGCCGGTTCCGACGTCCCCGCCGCCCTGGAAGAGCGGGTTAGCCAGCACAACGATGGCTTTGTACATATTTTCCTCGTCCAGATCAAAGGCGAGCAGCAGGGAACTGGCCAGCCACTCCGGTTCCCGGTTATCCCAGCACCCGGAGGCAAAAAGGGAAAGCAAACAGAGAACGGCAGTGGTTTTTAGAAAATGACGGCCTGGCATGGGCATAAGTCACCCTGGTTTTATTGTTTTCATCTTCATCCAGGTTTTATCCGGCGCTTTTTAATATATTTTTTTTCTCCCCGGCCGGCATGGCGGATCAGATAGGCTGCCCAAAGCAGCAGGTAGGGAAGGATAGTAGTAGTCATGGAGTAGGGAAAGAAGATCTGGGGTTGAAAAAATTTAACTAAATCAAGGAGATCATCGTAGGTATGGACGGATAAAATGACCCAGAGGACCGCCATGGGGCCAATCAACGGCCGGTAGTCGTGGATTTTTGCGATCTGTGAAACCCCCCGGGCGCCGCAATACAAAAAGACAGCAAGATTAATAAATATGCCCATGCCCCAGGCTATCACCACCAAGGCCTCGATCCGTTCGATAAAGCGGCTGATCTCAATGGCCCTGGTCATGAGGAAGAATGGGAAAATCGAGCTGGAACCTATTTTTGGCCCGAGGACGCCGACGACTGTGATAGAGGAGAGGATTAGGACTGTTCCGGAGAGGAGGGCGGCCAAAACTGCGGAGGTTACGGCTTTACGCGGTGTGGTCAAAGTGGGAACCAAGATCCCGAGGACGAGGCTTTGGTTGCCTAACGCGGCAGGAGTAAGCGCGCTGGAGAAGACCGGGCCAAAGCCCCGGCTCAGGACCGGCTGGAGATTGATATGATCAAAGGCTTTGACAGCCCCGAGCAAACTGGCGGTGATGAAAAAAATATAAAAAAAGATTAAAGCATCAGCGGTGCGGGCGATGGTTTCAATGCCCAGGACGGCGGCGACAGCGGCCAGCAAAACCATGGAGGAGACAAGGAAGATTAAAGGAGTAAGGGGGAAGAGCCCGGTATTTAAGAGTTCGGCGTAGATCCGGACCTCCGTGGCGGCGGTATAAAGAAAGGTCCAGAGAAAGAAGAAAGAGATTATGGTGCCGCCGGTTTTGCCCAATAGCTTCCGGCTGTATTCGATGACGGTTTCTTCGGGAAACTTAACCGCCAGACCACCGATGAGCAGGATCGTAAGGAGAGTCGCGGGCAGGCTGACAATAGCCGACAGCCAGGCGTCCTGTTCGGCTGTACCGGTGGTGAGCACCGGGAGGGTGGCAATGGTAACGGTGGAACGGATCATAAAAAGCATAAAAACAAGCTGGCGGTTGTGGATCTTCTCAGTGGTCATTTTTCCTCCCTTTCCCGGCTTTTTCTTTTTCCTCTTCTTCAATACCGGGCCGCGGTTGTTGACCCCTGGCCTGACGTAGCGGCTCTCTCCCCCCCAGCAACAGGGGGCGGGTATCCATCCGCCACCGCCAGATGCGGAGATGTAAGTCCTTAAAACTCTGCAGGATCAGGGGGCTCATGGGCGCAAGATAGGGATAGCCGAACGAACGGATACTGGAGGTATAAATAAGGACCAGCAGCGCGCCGAATTGCACGCCAAAAAGGCCAAAGGCCCCGCCAAGCAGGATGAAGATGAACCGGAGGAGCCGGCCGGCAATGCCAAACGAGAAATTGGGCACAGTAAAAGAGGCGATGGCCGTCAAGGAGACCACGATTACGACCGGGGGCGAGACCAGCCCGGCACGGATGGCCGCATCCCCCAGGACCAGGGCGCCGACGATACTGATGGCCGGGCCGATGGCCCGTGGCAGACGGAGCCCGGCTTCACGTAAAAGCTCAAAGAGGAGTTCCATCAGGAAAACTTCTGCCACTACGGGGAAGGGCACCCCCTCCTTGGCGGCGGCGATCCGTAGCAGCAACTGGGCTTGGAGCAGTTCATTATGGAAGGTGATAACCGCCACATAAATACCGGGCAGGAGAATGGAAGCGCCGAAGGCGAGATAGCGGACGACCCGGAGGAAAGTACCGATATGCATGGTCTCATAATAATCATCCGGGGCCTGCAGCAGCATGGGGAAGTCCATCGGTGCGACCAGGACGAAAGGGGTATTTTCTGTTACAATCGCCACCCTGCCTTCGAGAAGGCAGCCGGCTACCCGGTCCGGCCGCTCGGTCTGGAAGGTGAGGGGGAAGACGCTGAACGGGTTGTCTTCGATAAAATCTTCGATGTAGCCGCTTTCCAGGATGGCATCGGTTTTAATCCGGCTCACCCGCTGCCGCACCTCCTGGACGAGTTCTTCGCTGGCCAGGCCTTTGATATAAAGGATACCTACTTTGGTCCGGCTCAGGCTGCCGAGGGTGAGTTCCTCCAGCCAGAGGTTGGGGGTTTTAATTCTCTTCCGGATCAGGGCGATATTTGTATAAAAACTTTCAATAAAACCGTCGCGCGGGCCGCGGATGGAGGTTTCGGCTGAAGGTTCCTCAACATTCCGGTACCGGAAATCCCCGGTGTCACAGGCCAGGCCCGTGGCGCTGCCGTGGCAGAGAATGACGGAGTAGCCGTTGGTCAGGGCGTTCCAGAGGTCGTCCACGGTTTTAACTTCTTTTATCTCCGCCGACTGCAGCAGGCGCCTGCGGAACTCCTGGAGCAAGTTGGGACCGGCGCCTTTGCCCACCGGAGCCTGGAAGGAACCCAGGCCGAGCATGCGCAGGATATTTTCAAAGAGCTTATTGTCGATAAACCCTTCCAGATGGAGAAGGGCAATCTCCACTTGTTCCCGCCCGGTTTTGAATTCCCGGATGGCCAGATCCCCGGGGGCGCCGGTGATCTCCCGGATCATCTTTAAGTTTTCGCGCAGGGATTTTGTTAGCGAAAGAGATTTCGCCGCCGCTTCCCGTTCACTAATGTCTAAACTGCTGTCCGTAAAGTCTTCCCCGTTTTCTTCGGCAAGTTCTTTTTTTACCGTACGGTTTTTCTTGCCAAGCAGAGCATTGAGCCATTTCACCCTATCACCTCCGGAGGCTTCAGGCTTCGGTTAATATTCCCCGGGTTAACCGGGAATATGCTTTTGCCCCGTCCCGTGCCGGGCGCATCCGGTGTGGGTGAACTCGTTAGAGGCGCGCCCGGGAGAGAGACTTCCGGCACGGGCGGTCGCCAGACGGTGAAAGCCCGTAATCCAACCGGATAAATAATGCCGGCGTCCGTTCGCAACGGAAAGTTAATGATGATAATAATGGAATAATTAGAGGATTTTATTAATGGGTAGAGTATTCTAAAGAGTATTCCAAGAAGGTAATTGGCGTGTTTGGGGTGAAGAAAATGGTTTCTGAGGAAAAGATAACTCTCGACTATTCACCGGCCCTTGGTTTTATAAAGCCGGGAGAATTGGAGCATATGGCAGAGCGGTTGCGCCGGGTTCACCAGGTCTTGCATGAAAAGACCGGCCCGGGCCGCGATTACCTGGGATGGTTGGAATGGCCGCTCCTTTATGACCGGGATGAGTTTACCCGGATGAAGGAGGCGGCGGAGCGGATCCAAAGGCAATCCGAGGTCCTGGTGGTGGTGGGGATCGGCGGTTCGTACCTGGGGGCCAGGGCGGGGCTGGAGATGCTCCTGCCGGCGCCGGCCGGGGAGGCCTCCGACCGGCAGGGGGTCCAGGTGCTCTTTGCCGGCCACCAGTTAAGCCCGGCCTACCTGGCAAGGCTCTTGGATTACCTGCGCGGGAAAGAGTTTTCCCTGAATGTGGTCTCCAAATCGGGAACCACCACCGAACCGGCGGTGGCTTTCCGGTTTTTACGCCGGCTGGCCGAGGAGAAATACGGGAGAAGCGGCGCTGCGGAAAGGATCTATGTGACCACCGACCGGGAAAAGGGAGCGTTACGGAGGATTGCGGAGGATGAAGGGTACGAACGGTTCGTAATCCCCGCCGATGTGGGGGGCAGGTATTCGGTGTTAACCCCGGTTGGAATGTTGCCTTTTGCCGCCGCCGGGATTGATATTGAAGCGGTGATGGCCGGAGCCGCCGCTGCCTATCAGGCCTGTTCCTTCCCGGAACTGGAGGCTAACGAGTGCTACCAGTATGCCGCTTTACGGCAGATTTTCTATAACCGCGGGAAGACCGTGGAACTGCTGGTCAGTTATGAACCGGCCTTGCATTACCTGGCGGAATGGTGGAAACAACTATTTGGTGAGAGCGAGGGGAAGGACGGGAAGGGGCTTTTCCCGGCTGCCTGTGATTTCACCACGGACCTGCATTCCCTGGGCCAATATATCCAGGACGGGAGGAGGCTTTTCTTCGAGACCGTCCTGCGGGTGGAAAACCCCGGGGCCTCCTTGGAAATCCCCCGGATGGAGGATGACCTGGACGGCCTCAATTACCTGGCCGGACGGGACCTGGGTTTCCTCAATGAGCAGGTCTTGCGCGGGACGGTCCTGGCCCATCTGGACGGGGGGGTCCCCAACCTGATCCTGAATATACCGGCGCTTACCCCCTACTACTTTGGGTATCTGGTATACTTTTTCGAGAAGGCTTGCGCTGCCAGTGCTTATCTTTTGGGGGTAAATCCTTTTGACCAGCCGGGGGTGGAGGCTTATAAACAAAATGTCTTTGCTTTGTTGGGTAAAGCCGGCTATGAAGAGCAGGGTGTAGCTTTGCGGAAAAGACTGGAGAACATGACGGAGGTGACAGGAAAATGAACGAAAAGACACTAGTGATCTTGAAACCCGATGCCCTGCGCCGCAAATTGGTGGGGGAGATTATTTCCCGCTTTGAACGGCTCGGCCTGGACCTGGTGGCGGTGAAGATGATCACTTTCACCGAGGAACTCTGCAGAGAGCATTATGCCCATTTGGCCGGGGAGGAGTTCTTCCCGAAAATTGTGGAGTATATGACTTCCGGTCCCAGCCTGGTGATGGTTTTGAGCGGCCCGCGGGCAGTGGCTTTTGTCCGGCGGCTGGTGGGGGCGACCGACCCGCTGGAGGCCGGGCCCGGTACCATCCGGGGTGATCTGGCTGTTTCCCCCAGGAAAAACCTGATCCACGCTTCCAGTTCACCGGAGGAGGCCGCAGTGGAAATCGCCCGTTTCTTTGGGAACGGGTTGGGCCGGGGGACGGAACTTGTTTGCGATAACCGTTGTTGCCAACCCGGCGAGCGGAGCCTGTTGACAAGTTGTCCCTGAAGAAGCAGGAGATCCTCAAGTCAACCCCGAATTAATTGCAAGGGTGTTGCCAGTGGAAAAAAAACCAGCTTTGGCCCGGGCGTGCTGCCTATGGCTACCGGCCTTCGCCTGTTGGGCCGGGGTGTTTTTTTATCTTCATTATTTCACCGGGGTGGTCCCGGTGCTTTTTGGCCTCTTTTCCGGCGGCCTCATTGTTTCTTTCATTCTTTACCGCCGGAACGGCGGGCGGCGCTGGCTGGTGCCCTTCGCCTACAGCCTGGTTTTTACCGTGTATTACCCGGTGGCCGGCTATTTCTTACCTCCCGGCCTTTACCGGAGTGTCTGCCTTTTCCTGCTGGTGGCTGTTGCCTCTTTCCTCCTTTACCTCTTTGTTTTCCGGAAGACGGGCCGTTTCTTCCTGTATCTCGCCCTTTTCTCCGGGGGATTGGGCCTTTTCGGCCTGGTCTTTGCCGGTGGGGAATATGGGAAGGCGTTCCCCGTTTACCTGGTGGGCGTCGGTTTATGGCTGGCGGGTAAAGGGGTGGCGGGTTATTTCGTCCCGGCCCGGGCCCCCGGGGAAAAAGGCCGGTCTTTAGAGCAATAGACCGGTTTTGCCGGGTTGTTTTTGGGAAAAGGGAAGAGCACGGAAGGTGAGCCAATGGATGTCAAGGGTTTTCTTCAAGAGATAACTTCCAGCCCGGATTACCTGGGACAGATCTGCGGCGAGCATATTATTCCCGCCCGCCCGCCGCATTACGGGGAGTTGGCCGCGCCGTTGCCGGAGGTGCTGGCCGCTTCTTTAAAAGCAGCGGGGATCGGAGGGCTCTATTCCCACCAGGCCGCCGCTGTTGATCTGGTCCGCCGGGGCAAGAATATCGTGGTGGTAACCGGGACCGCCAGCGGGAAAACCCTCTGTTACAACCTGCCGGTGCTGGAAGAATGGTTGCGCGACCATGACAGCAGGGCCCTCTATCTCTTCCCCACCAAGGCGCTGGCCCAAGACCAGCTCAAAGGGTTAAAGAGGATCACGGAGGACTGGGCGCAGGCGCCGGCGATGGGGACCTATGACGGTGACACACCGCCTGCCGCCCGGAAAAAACTACGGGATGAAGGGCGGATTATCCTCACCAACCCGGACATGCTCCACCAGGGGATTCTCCCGAAACATACGGCGTGGGGGGATTTCTTTGCCCGCCTGCGCTTTGTGGTCATCGATGAGATCCATGTCTACCGGGGGGTCTTTGGTTCGCAGGTCGCCGGGGTCCTCCGCCGCTTGCAACGGCTCTGCCGTCATTACGGCGCGGACCCGGTTTTCATCTGTACCTCGGCAACAATCGCCAATCCCCGGGAACATGCCGAATGCCTGCTGGGGCAGGAGGTAACCCCGGTTACGGAGGACGGGGCGCCCGCCAGTGAAAAGCATATTATCCTTTGGAACCCGGCATTACTGGAGGCCACGGGCGGTCTCCGGCGGAGCCCCAACATTGAAGCGGCCGAACTCATGGCCGCCCTGGTTGCCCGGAGGATACCCACGATCACTTTTACCCGGGCGCGGGTGGTGGCGGAGCTAATCCGCCGTTATACGGTGGAACGGTTGCAGCAGATCAGCCCTTCCACCGCACGGATGGTCCGTTCGTACCGCGGCGGGTATCTTCCAGAGGAACGCCGGGAGATCGAAGAGCAGCTTTTTACCGGCCGCCTGCTGGGGGTGACCACCACCAACGCCCTGGAATTGGGGATTGACATCGGCAGCCTGGAAGCATGTATCATTGTGGGGTATCCCGGGACCATTGCCTCCTTTTGGCAGCAGGCCGGGCGGGCCGGCCGCGGCGACCTGCCCTCCCTGGTGATTTTTATAGGGCTCAATGCCCCCATTGACCAGTACCTCTTAAGACACAGGGATTATTTGTTCGGCAAGAATCCGGAAGCGGCGGTGATCGACCCCGGTAACCCCCATATTATCCTGGGCCAGTTGCGGGCCGCGGCTTATGAGGCCCCCTTGACCGGCAGGGATCTGGCTGATTTCGGGAAATTCGCCCCGGCAGTCAAAACCCTGTTGGAGGAGGCCGGGGAGGTCTATCCGGTCCAAGGGAAGGGCTACTGGCGGGGGAAGGGGTTCCCGGCCGGCCAGGTTAATCTACGGAATATCTCCGAAAACACCTTTACAATCCTGGATGAAGAGAGCGAAAAGGCCATCGGCCTTATGGACGAGGACAGCGCCTACCTGCAGCTTTACACGCAAGCCGTTTATATGCATGAAGGGGAGACCTACTTCGTCCGCCAGTTGGATTTAGACAAAAAGGTGGCTTATACCCATAAGGCGGAGTTGGATTATTACACCCAGTCGGTGACGGAGACCCAGATCCACCTGGCCGGGGAGGAGTTGCAGAAAAAATGGCGGGTGGCGGAGGTTTTCTTCGGCCCGGTGGAAGTGATGACCAAACCGTACCTCTTCCGGAAGATTAAATTTACCACCAGGGAAAGCTTGGGTTTCGGCCCGATTGACCTGCCGGTCCGGACCATGGAGACCTGCGCTTTCTGGCTCCAGCCCGGGCTGGAACTGCTTAACCGGTTGAAAAAATTGGGGCGGGACCCGATGGAAGGCTTATTGGGGGTGGCCAATGTTTTAATCGAGGTTTTGCCTTTACGGGTGATGACCGACCCCGGCGACCTCGGGGCCACGGTGGATCTGGCCAATACCGGGCGGCCGGCGATCTTTCTCTATGACAAGTATCCCGGGGGCGTGGGTTTTGCCCAGCGCGTTTACGATCTGGTGGAGGAGGTCTTCACCGACGCCCTGGATCTCATCGCCGCCTGTCCTTGTGAGGACGGGTGCCCGTCCTGTGTCGGTTCGCCCGTTCCCCCTTATAGCCAGTTGGATCCGGAGACTTCGCCCCGCGGGCGGATCCCGGATAAGGAAGCGGCCCTGGTTATCCTCCACGACCTCCTGGAGAGGGAACCCTATATCCCGAAACAGCCGAAGCGGGAACTCTCTTTAGCTGGAGATGAATGGCGAAGCGAAGCTGAAGACGGGAAGGAGGAGGAAACGCCGCCCTTCATTCCCTTGCCGGAAAAGATCGAATCCCGGATTAGGCGGCAATTAAAAGGGCTGCAAGAGAAGACCGGAAAAATCCGTAGATAGGAGCGGAGAGAATGAAGATCGGAATTATCGGCGGATCCGGGGTCTATAACCTGGAAGTGCTTGCAAAGGTTGAAGAAGTCAGGGTGGAGACGCCCTACGGGATGATCCGCCCTTTGGTGGGAGAGGCAGAAGGTTATGAGGTGTTCTTCCTTCCCCGGCACGGCGGTGAACACTCCGTACCGCCGCATCGCATCAATTATCCCGCGAATATCTGGGGAATGCGGGCCTTGGGCGTGGAGGCGATTATCGCCACTGCCGCGGTGGGGAGTTTGAACCCGGAGATGCGCCCGGGCGATTTTGTCCTTATTGACCAGTTTATTGATTTTACCAAGAACCGCCGGCATACCTTTTTTGACGGCGGCGAGTACGGCGTGGCCCATGTGGATTTTACCGAACCGTATTGCCCCGCTCTCCGGAAAACACTGGCGGCCGCTGCTGCGGAACTGGCTGCGCCCACGGATGCGGGATTTACCCTCCACGAGAAGGGGGTTTACGTCTGTACGGAGGGTCCCAGGTTTGAAACGCCCGCGGAGATTAAGGCTTACAGCCTCTTGGGCGGGGACGTGGTGGGAATGACCAGTTGTCCCGAGGTGGTGCTAGCCAGGGAAGCGGGGATCTGTTACGCCACCATCGCCATGGTAACCAATCTGGCCGCCGGGATCGCCGGCGAGATTCTCACCCATGAAGAAGTCCTTGAGGTCATGGCGAGAAATACCAGTAAAGTCCGGGCTTTGCTCCAAAAGACCCTGCAGAAGCTGGAGGAGGCCTATACGCCGGAAGCCTGTGACTGCCGGAAAGCCGGCCGGTATTTCAAAGAGATTTTTGGGCATATGTTTGGGAAAAACTAGTAAGTTTATAGAAAAGGAGGCTTGCGTACGCACCCGCAGTTTTCTACGCTTGCCGCGGCCGGGCCATGATCCGGCTCCGGCGGTAGGGGCGCATGCGCATAGTTTTTATGGGGAAAGCAGAAGTTCCGGATTTACAGGTCTCATCTTTGAGCTGGGAAAATGGAAGCCTGGTCCTACTTGACCAGACAAAACTGCCACAGGAAGAGGCTTACCTTGTTTGCCGGGATCACCGGCAGGTGGCTGCCGCCATCCGGCGTCTGGCGGTCCGGGGGGCGCCGGCGATTGGGGTGGCCGCGGCTTTCGGCGTGGTCCTGGGGGCGCAGGAGATCCTTGCCCGCGGGGGCGACCTCCAAACGGAGTTGCCCGTGGTTTTCGAGGAATTGCGGTCCACCAGGCCGACGGCGGTCAACCTCTTCTGGGCTTTGGACCGGATGGCCCGGGCCTGGCAGGCCCAGGGCGGGACGGCGGAACCTGCCACCCTGGTCTCCGCCTTGGAAGCGGAGGCCTTACGGCTTTACCGGGAGGACGCGGAGAGCAACCGGCGGCTGGGGGAGTTTGGCGCCACCTTGCTTGCCGACGGTATGAATATCCTTACCATTTGCAATGCCGGCGCCCTGGCCACTGTGGCCTATGGTACCGCCCTGGCGGTGGTCCGGATGGCGGTGGCCCAGGGGAAAAAGATTGCGGTCACTGCCTGTGAAACCCGGCCGTTGCTGCAAGGGGCCCGGCTAACCACCTGGGAACTGCTGCAGGAGGGGATTCCCGTCACCCTGATTACCGACAGTATGGCCGGGTATGTGATGCAGCGGGGGTTGGTCCAGGCGGTGATCACCGGGGCCGACCGGGTGGCGGCCAACGGCGACGTGGTCAATAAGATCGGCACCTACACCCTGGCGGTCCTCGCCCGCGAGCACGGGCTCCCGTTTTACGTGGCCGCCCCCTTTTCCACGGTGGACCTGGCGATGCCGGAGGGTTCCCGCATCCCCATCGAGGAGCGGGCGGAAGATGAGGTCACCTGCTGGCAGGGACGGCGCCTGGCGCCGGCCGGTGTTAAGGTACTGAACCCGGCCTTTGATCTGACCCCGGCCCGTTATGTGACAGCGCTTATTACCGACCGGGGAATTGTCCGGAACGGGGAGTGGGAAAAACTCCAGCAGATGCATGGGTGTGGGGAGAAGGAGGAGTTAAGAAATGGTCAACCATGAAATCCGTAATCCGGCACTGGCCCCGGAGGGAGAACGCAAAATTGCCTGGGTTGCCCGGCGGATGCCGGTTCTGAACCGCCTCCGGGAGGAATATGGAGCGAAAAAACCGCTGGCCGGGAAGAAGGTGGCCGCCTGTATTCACCTGGAGGCGAAAACCGCTTACCTGGCTTTGACTTTAAAGACCCTTGGCGCGGAGGTCTATATCACCGGGAGCAACCCCCTCTCCACCCAGGATGATGTGGCGGCGGCCCTGGTTAAGGCGGGGGTGGCCGTTTTCGCCTGGTACGGGGCGACGGAAGAAGAGTATTTCCGGCATTTGGCCGCGACTTTACAGGCGGGCCCGGAGTTTATCATTGACGACGGGGGGGATCTGACCTGCCTCTTACATACCACTTGCCGCCAGTTCCTGCCCGGGGTGGCCGGGGGCTGTGAGGAGACCACCACCGGGGTCCGGCGCCTGCGGGCCATGGCCGGCCGCGGCGAACTGGCCTTCCCCATGGTGGCGGTGAACGACGCCTACTGCAAATACCTTTTTGATAACCGTTACGGGACAGGCCAGTCCACCTGGGACGGGATTATGCGCACCACCAACCTGGTGGTGGCCGGTAAGACCGTGGTGGTGGCCGGGTACGGGTGGTGCGGTAAAGGCGTGGCCATGCGGGCCAAAGGGCTCGGGGCGCGGGTGATTGTCTGTGAGGTTGATCCCATCCGGGCACTGGAAGCCCTGATGGACGGTTTTCAGGTCATGCCGTCCCTGGAGGCGGCCAGGCACGGTGATATATTCATTACCGTCACCGGAAACACCCGGGTTTTCCACGGGGAGCATTACAAGGTGATGAAAGACGGGGCGCTCCTGGCCAATGCCGGCCATTTCGACGTGGAAATCGATAAAAAAGACCTGCAAGCGGCGGCGGAAAAAGTCAGCGAAGTCCGGAAAGACATCAAGGAATACCTCTTCCCGGACGGCCGGCGCCTTTACTTATTAAGCGAGGGGCGGCTGGTAAACCTGGCGGCCGGCGACGGCCATCCGGTGGAGATTATGGACCTCTCCTTCGGTCTGCAGGTTCTATCCGTTTTACACCTGAAGGAGGAAGGGAGCAGGCTGGCTCCTGGGGTGCACCCCGTCCCGGCGGAGGTTGACCGGACCGTGGCCCGTCTGGCTCTGGCCGCTGCGGGGGTGGAGATTGACACCCTCACCGGTGAACAGGAAAAGTATCTGTCCCAGTGGACAACTGAATAAAGGGGGATGGCAGCTTTGCGTACCATTCTGATTCGGGGCGGTTGGGTTTTGCCCCTTTCCGAGGGCGGGAAACCCTTGCGGGACGGGATGGTTAAGATTACCGGCAATAAGATTGCCGCGGTCGGCCCCTGGCGGGAGCCGGTGAAAGAGACGGAGCCGTACGAAGTGATCGACGCCCGGGACCGGCTGGTGATGCCGGGGTTGATCAATACCCATACCCACGCGGCCATGGTTCTGTTCCGGGGGGTCGCCGATGACCTGCCGTTGATGACCTGGTTGAAAGAGAAGATTTGGCCCCTGGAAGCGCGGCTCACTGCGGAACATGTCTACTGGGGGACCCGGCTGGCCATTAACGAGATGTTACTCTCCGGAACCACCACCTTTGCGGATATGTACTTCTTCCTTGAAGAAGAGGCGCGGGCGGTGGAAGAAACCGGGATCCGTGCGGTTCTTTCCCGCGGCCTCATCGGCCTGGACGAACAGGCGGAGAGGAACCTGGAAGAAGCGGTTGTCCAGGCCAGGGAATGGCGGGGACGGGCCGGGAACAGGATCACAATGATGCTGGGGCCTCATGCCCCCTATACCTGCCCGCCGGCCTTCCTCAAGGAGGTGGTGGCCGCGGCCAAACAGTACAACTTGGGGATCCATATCCACCTGGCGGAAACCGCTGACGAACTGGTGGAGATCGGGAAGGAATACGGGAAAAGGCCCGTCGCCTACCTGGCCGAGCAGGGGCTTTTTAGCCGCCCGGTTCTGGCGGCCCATGCCGTCTGGCTGGACGACGGGGAGATCTCTTACCTGGCCCGGCAAAAGGTGGCCATCGCCCACAACCCTTCCAGCAATATGAAGCTGGCCAGCGGGATCGCCCCCGTACCCAAGCTTCTGGAGGCGAAAATCCCGGTGGGATTGGGGACGGACAGCGCCGCCAGTAACAACCGGCTGGATATTTTCACGGAGATGCGCACCGCCGCCTTGCTCCATAAGGTGCAGGCCAACGACCCGACGGTGATCCCTGCGGAAACCGCCTTAAAGATGGCGACGCTCTATGGCGCCCGGGCGCTAGGCTTGGGTGACGTAACCGGCAGCCTGGAACCGGGGAAAAATGCCGACCTGATCATGCTCGACTTGGAGAAAAACCACCTGACGCCGTTACATGACCCGGTTTCCCTGGTGGTTTATGCCGCCCGGGGCAGCGATGTCAACGACGTGATGGTCAACGGCGAGTGGTTGGTAAGAGACAGGAGATTTGTCCGTTGGGACGAGGAGGAAGTGATCCGGGAGGCCACCCGTTGTGCTGAGCTTTTGGTTAAAAAATAGTAAAAGATATAGTAATTTTGAGTAATGCGGCAAGAAATAAGGATAATTGCCGTGAATGCCCTGGCACGGCTTTTTATCCCTTTTGATGTTTAATGCATGCTCTGGTAATATTAAAGTACAGTCTTTGGTTTTGGGTAAAAACCAAAGACTGAGAGCTTCACTTTGAAGCTAGGCGCCGGCGGATAGGTGATCGGCTCGCCCTACTCTTGACCACGCCGGCAGTCAGAGTAGGTAGGAAGTGTTGTCGGAACGTGTTAGGACGACGTGCAACGCTACTATTTTAAGCCACCGAAAGGTGGCCTTTTTTTTGTTCTTTTCCGCCGGAAGGCGGCTTTTTTTATCTTTTTTTTATTTCAACCCGGCGGGAAACCGCTTTGTAGTTGGGCGGAGCGGCCGGTGAAATATAAATAGCCATAATCAAGAGTGAAAACGGGATCTAGGGAAGATTTACCGGGATAAAGGAAATTACCCGGCGGAAAAAAGGCCAGACAACAATGGACAGCCCAACATATTGACCTTATAATGTTAATAGTCACTACATATTGTATCACAAAGCGACGGGGTTGAGACAGGAGCGAGAAAAATGCGTTGCCCCTATTGTGCCCACCCGGAAAGCCGGGTTGTTGACTCCCGGCCAGTGGAAGAAGGGATGACAATCAGGCGCCGGCGTGAGTGCCTGCAATGCGAAAAAAGGTTTACCACTTATGAACGGCTGGAACAAGAACCTTTGATTGTCATTAAAAAAGACGGGCGCAGGGAACCCTTTGACCGGCAAAAGATCCTGAACGGCCTTTTAAAGGCTTGTGAAAAACGGCCCCTCTCCTTCGCCACTCTGGAACAACTGGTGACCAGCGTGGAACAGGCCGTTCGCAACCGGATGGAGAACGAGGTCCCCAGCACCGTTATTGGGGAATTGGTTATGGAACAACTGAAAGCCGTTGATGAAGTGGCCTATGTCCGTTTTGCCTCTGTTTACCGGCAGTTTAAAGATATTGACATTTTCATGGAGGAGTTGGAAAACCTCTTAAGCGCGCGGACAAAACGGAAAGATTAGTTGGTTTGGCTAGGAAGATTAGTAAGATAAGAGTAGCAAGACTGGAAGTAGAGAGGAGTGGACTGATGGGCGGCATGCAGGAGTTGTTATCGCAGGAACCGGAAGTAAGGGAAATGACCGGGAAGGACCGGGTTTCGACGGCGCCTCCGCCTTTTTCTCCGGGGCATGGAAATGTTTTCCGTTCGATCCAGAAAAGGGACGGGAGAATCGTTGAATTTGACATGAAGAAGATCGCCGACGCCATTTTCAAGGCGGCCCGGGCTATTGGGGGCGAAGACCGCCAACTGGCGGAAGAATTGGCGCTGGTGGTCACCCATTACCTGGCGAAGACGAAAGGCCCTGGGATCCCCACGGTCGAGGAGGTACAGGATGCCGTGGAAAAGGTGCTGATCGAGACGGGCCACGCCCGGACCGCCAAAGCCTACATCCTTTACCGCGACTGGCGGACCCGGCTCCGGGAGACCAAATCCGAGTTGATGGATGCGGTCGAAGAGATCCTCATCGAAACAAACCGGGAGAACGCGAATATCGGGAATTCCCCCTCCGCCAAGATGTTGCAGATTGCTTCCGCGGCCAGTAAAAGGTATTACCTCTACCGGCTGCTCCCGGAGGAGTTTTCCCAGGCGCACCAGGAAGGGGATTTGCACATCCATGACCTGGATTTTTACGGGAAGACCCTGACCTGTATCCAGATTCCCCTGGGCAAGTTGTTACAGGAAGGCTTTGATAACGGCCATGGCTATATCCGCCCGCCAAAACGGCCGGCGTCGGCCGCAGCCTTGGCCGCCATCATCCTGCAGAGCTCACAGAATGATATGCACGGCGGGCAATCCTTTGCCTTCTTCGACAAGGATATGGCCCCCTTTGTCAAAGGTGCGTCGGAGGATGAGGTTTACCAGGCAATGGAGGCTTTGATCTACAACCTCAACTCCATGCACAGCCGGGCCGGGGCGCAGGTCCCGTTCAGCAGTATCAACCTGGGGACCGATACCTCTCCGGAAGGCCGGATGATCACCCGTGCGCTCTTGCTCGCCCACGAACGGGGGTTGGGGCGCGGGGAGACACCGATCTTCCCCAATATTATCTTCCGGGTGAAGAAAGGGGTTAACCTCGACCCGGGCGACCCCAACTACGACCTTTTCCAATTGGCGATCCGGACCGCCTCCCGGCGGCTTAATCCGACCTTTTCCTTTATGGACAGCACCTTCAATGCGCCATACGGCGACGAGGTCAGCTACATGGGCTGCCGTACACGGGTAATTGCCAACCGCCACGGCCCGGAGATCTCCACCGGCCGCGGCAACCTCTCCTTCACCACGGTGAACCTGCCCCGCTTGGCGATCCTGGCCAAAGGGGACTTGGAATTATTCTACCATAAACTCGACCGGATGCTGGAGTTGACCGCCAGGCAGCTTTACCACCGTTTCCGGTTGCAGTCCAAGCTGAAAGTGAAGGACATGCCGTTCTTGATGGGTCAGGGCCTCTACCTGGATTCGGAGAAACTGCGGCCCGACGATCCAATTGCGCCTGTGATCAAACACGGGACCCTTTCCGTCGGCTTTATCGGGCTGGCGGAGACCTTGACCGCTCTGACCGGTTTCCACCACGGCGAGGATCCGGCAGCCCACCGGCTGGGACTGGAGATTGTCAGCCACATGCGCCGGCGGATCGATGAATTTGCCGATGAGTATGACCTGAACTTTACGCTCCTGGCCACCCCGGCCGAGGGACTTTCCGGGCGCTTCGTGGCTATGGACCGCTCCCGGTTCGGGGTGATCAATGGGGTTACCGATAAGGAGTATTATACCAACAGTTTTCATGTGCCGGTCAGCCATGAGACCAACTGTTACCAGAAGATCTCTCTGGAAGGGCCTTTCCACCGGCTAACCAATGCCGGCCACATCACCTATGTGGAACTGGATGCGCCGCCGGAACATAATGTGGAGGCGGTGGAGGCCATCATCAGGCATATGGCCGCCTGTGACGTGGGGTACGCGGGGATCAATTTCCCGGTGGACGAATGTCATGCCTGCGGCTATCACGGGATTTTCCCGGGCGATTGCCCCTCTTGCGGTTCGGGCTTTGTCCGCCGCGTCCGGCGGATCACCGGTTACCTTTCGACGATCGACCGGTTTAACGATGCCAAACGGGCCGAACTGGCCGATAGAAAAGCCCATTTTTTCCAGTAAGGGCGTGATGGTGAGGTAAGATGTCTATCGGGAGCAGGGAGCGGTTTTTCTCCCGGCTCTTCCCCGGGGAGGAATGGCGAAGGGGAAAGGAATACGGGCGGGAAGGGCTGATTAGCGGGGCCTGTTACGGCGAGGGCGTCTGGCAAGGGACGGTAATTGGCGCCCTTGGCCGTTACCGGGTGCGGGTTAAACGCAAGCGCGGCGGGTGGCGGATGAGCTGTTCCTGCCCGTCCCGGGAAGGCCGCTGCCGGCATGCTGCCGCCCTTTTATCTTACTGGCTGCGGGAACCGGAAGCCTTTGCGCCCATAGCGGAGGTGCGCCGGCAGTTGGAAGGCCTCTCCCGGCGCGAAGCCGTGGCCCTCCTGCAGTTGATAGCGGAGGAAGAAGGGGAGTTGCTCCGGCGGCTTTTGGCCGGCCGGAAAGGAAAAGAGGGGAAAAAGCGGGTTCCCCTGGAAAAACTCCTCCGTCTCGTCAGGTATCTGGGGCTGGACACCGGGGCGCCCTGGCGCAGCCGGCAGGCCTGGGAGGAACGGTGGTATAACCTCCTCCTGGCAGTGGAGGAGGAATTGCGGGCCGGCTCCGGCGAGAGCAAAAAGAAGGCCTGGGAAGGGCTGCTCCTCTTAACCGAAAAGTTGCTGGATTTTATCGCCGGTTTTTCCCTGGAGACCGCGGCCGCCGGGTATCTCCTCCGCTTGCTTGAAATCCTCTCTGCTTACGCGGGGGAGGGGATGGGGATCCCGCAGCCGGTAGCCGCAGGGATCCTCGGTTTTTACCTGCGGTCCCCGTTGACTGCCGGGGAGGAAAATCGTTTCCGCACCTTTCTTTGCCGGTTGGCCATAGCCGCAGGCAAGGAGGTTTTTTCTTTACCCCGGTTTTCTTCTTTGGCCGGGGAAAAAGCTTGCCACTGCGCAATAGAAGGGCAGTTGCCGGTGGTCCGGTGGGTGCGCCTCGCCGGGGAATTATGGCCGCCCGGGAGCGAAGGTTTTCCGGCCCTGGCCGGCTGGTGTTTGGAGGATTACCGGCGGCTTCTCCCGCTTCTCGATTTTTTGGAAGAAAAGGAAGCGTACGGGGAGGCGAAAACCCTGTTGCAAGCAGGAGCGGATCTTTTTGCCGGCCCCGGCGGCCGCTACCTTTACCGCCTGCGGTTGGCTGCGCTGCACCGGGCTTTGGGCGAGGAGAAGGAAGCTCTTTATCTTGAACATCTCAATTTCACGGAGCGCCCGGGGAGAGAAGAATATTTCCGCCTGCAGAGGCTGGCGGTTAAAATTGGGGAATGGTCCCGGATCAAGCCCGGGGTCTTCCGGGCGCTGGCTGAAAAAACTCCCGCACTCTACCGGGAACTTGCGGCCCTGGAGGCTGGAAATTTTCCTGGCCCCCCTTGAATCCCGCGGGGGCTTGTGTTAGAATAGTGCTGTGTGGGTAAAAAAGTCAGGCCGGTGTAGCTCAATCGGCAGAGCAGCTGATTTGTAATCAGCAGGTTACCGGTTCAAGTCCGGTCGCCGGCTCCAGTCTTCATCATCCTGCGGACAGGAACCGCGCCCCGGTGGGCGGCGGATGATCCTGCCGGCTTCTGTTTCCCGCTGGCCGCGCAGAAACGCGCATAAAGGCGGGTAATTTTTATTTCCACCTTTTTCCGGTGTTTGCCGGCGCCCCCGGCGCCTGTTTCCGCGGCCACGGGGGAGGCGCAACCCGGCCTGCCTTGCCCTTTCTCTTTTTCCATGATATGATTAATATGTAAACACCCGCTAATACTTCCCGGATTAGCACAGGAGGGAATAAAAAATGGTCAAACGCCTGCTTGTTCTCTCGGCTTCCATTGGCGCCGGGCATTTGAAGGCTGCAGAGGCCGTATGTGGGGCTTTTAAGGACTGTTACCCGGAGAGAGAAGCTGTTCACGTGGATTTTTTGAAATATTGCGACCCGGTGGTCAGCAAGCTCCTGGAGGAATCCTATTATTTCCTCACCAGCCGGATGGCCTGGGTCTACGGGTTCATATATGAAAAGGAAAGGCGCCGCCCGGAACCGTTGATCAAAAAGGAGCAGGTGTTGTTGGCCCTTGGGAAGTATAAGAAGTTTCTCGATGAATACCAGCCGGATCTGATTGTCAGCACCCATTTCTTCCCCGCGGCGGTGGTTTCTTATTATTACCCCAAATATCCCGTGCCGAACGGGGTCATCCTTACCGATTACGCCAGCCATCCGATGTGGGTCTACCCCCATGTGGGCCGGTATTTTGTGGCCTGCCAGGAGATGGTCGATGAACTCTGGACCTACGGGGTTGACAGGGAGAAGATCAAGGTGACAGGGATTCCGGTCCGGCCGGAATTCGGCATCACCCTCTCCCCTGCCGAACTGCGGGCGGAAAAAGGGTTGCCGCCGGACCGGCCGGTGATCCTGGTGATGAGCGGAGGCAATGCCATCGGCCCGCTCATGGAGGTCCTGGAGGTTTTAAACCGCGTCAGGGAAGACTTTACCGCGGTGGTGATTACCGGGAAAAATGAGAAGACCCGGCGGGAGTTGGCGGAGGCAAGGGAGAATTTCCATTTCACCCTCCATCTCCCGGGTTATGTGGATGATATGTATAAATGGATGCGCCTGGCCGATTTCTTAATCTCCAAGGCCGGTGGGCTCACGGTCTCCGAGGCTTTAGCCGTAGGCCTGCCAATGCTGGTGGTCCGCCCCACCCCCGGCCAGGAAGAGGCCAATACCGAGTTTTTGCTGAAGGCGGAGGCCGGGTATTACCTGAAGGATCTGGAGGACCTGGAACCGGTGGTCCGGGAGCTGTTGAAAGACCCGGTAAAACTCGGCCAGTTGCGGGAGAACGCGGCCAAGCTTGGAAAGCCCGGCGCCGCTAGGGAGATAATTAAAGAATTGGTAAAACTGGAAGAAACAGCAGAGAAAATTCCTTGCTCAACTTCGCGGGATTTGTTATAATAAAACAATAGGATGGCCGCAAAGCCGCGTCCGGAACGCGGAGAGGCGGAAGGATTTTCTGTAGGCCAAAATACCAGTGGCTTCTGAGACCGTCGGCGGTGACGGTCTTTCCAATATTTGCCCTTCTCTATGATGGGTGGACACGCCCGCCCGTGCCCGCGCAATTACAGAAAAACCATGGAAAAATTGGAGGTGTTTTTTTTATTGTCCAGGCGTGACAAAATCTCCATAATCCCGTTGGGGGGATTGGGAGAAATAGGCAAGAATATGCTGGCCGTGGAGTATAAAAACGAGATCCTGGTTATCGATGCCGGGCTGATGTTTCCTGAAGAAGAAATGCTCGGGATTGACCTGGTCATCCCGGATATCACCTATTTGGTGGAGAATAAAAAGAAGATTAAGGGCTTGATTTTAACCCACGGCCACGAAGATCATATCGGCGCCCTCCCCTATGTCCTGCGCCATTTGGATATGGAAATTTACGGAACCCGTTTGACCTTGGGCTTGGCCAACGGGAAACTAAAAGAACACGGTTTGGAGCGGCAGGCCCGCTTTCATGCGGTCAAGCCCGGGGATACCCGGAAGATAGGCTCCTTTACTGTGGATTTCATCAACGTGAACCACAGTATTGCCGGTTCCGTTGCCCTGGCGATTCACACTCCCCTCGGGACGATCGTCCATACCTCCGACTTTAAAGTTGACCACACACCGGTTGACGGCGAACCGCTGGATTTCCGCAAATTCGCCGAACTGGGCAATGAAGGGGTTTTGCTTTTACTCTCCGACAGCACCAATGTGGAACGAAGCGGGTACACTCCTTCCGAACGGGTGCTGGCCCAACAGTTCGCGGAGTTTTTTTATAAAGCGGAGGGACGGATTATCATCGCCACTTTCTCTTCGAATATCCACCGGGTCCAGCAGGTGATAAACGCGGCCATGATCCACAACCGGAAGGTGGCTCTGGCCGGCAGGAGCCTGGCCAATGTGGTCTCGATCGCCTGTGAATTGGGGTATTTGCAGATCCCGGAGGGATTGTTGATCGAACTGGATGATATTGACCGGTATCCCCCGGAACGGATAGCGATCATTACCACCGGCAGCCAGGGGGAGCCCCTTTCGGCTTTGAGCAGGATGGCCGTGGGCGAGCACAGGCAGATAAATATTATCCCCGGGGATACGGTCATTATCTCCGCTTCCGCCATCCCCGGCAATGAGAAGCTGGTGGCCCGGGTAATCAACCACCTGTTCAAGCAGGGGGCCCATGTGATTTACGAGACGCTTACGGGGGTCCATGTCTCGGGCCACGCCCGGCAGGAGGAGCTAAAACTCATGCTCAACCTGGTCCGCCCGGAATTTTTCCTGCCGGTCCACGGCGAATACAGGCACCTGGTGCAGCACGCCCGCCTGGCCCAGGAAGTTGGCGTCCCCAGTGAAAATATTTTCATTGCGGAGATCGGGGATGTGCTGGAAGTCGCCCCCGGTTCCGCCGCCATCACCGGCAAAGTCCCGGCCGGGCGGGTCTTCGTCGACGGCCTGGGCGTTGGGGATGTGGGCAATATTGTCCTGCGCGACCGGAAACAGTTGGCCCAGGACGGGATCCTGATTGTGGTGATCACCATGGACAAGGATAACAAACAGATCCTGGCCGGGCCGGATATTGTCTCCCGGGGGTTTGTCTATGTCCGGGAATCGGAGGAACTCCTGGCCGAGGCCAGGCAGAAGGTCCTCTCCATCCTCATGAAGAGTTTGAAGGAGAAAAGATATGACTGGTCGGAAGTGAAAACGGAGATCCGCGAAACCCTGGGCAGGTTCTTTTACGAGAAGATCAAACGCCGGCCGATGCTACTGCCGATTATTATGGAAGTATAGGGGAGAAAGACCAGTACCGCAAGACCCGGCGAACCGCCGGGTCTTTTGCGTCCCGTTCTCGTTGCTCGTCGCTCGTTACTCGCTACTCGTTGCTTGTCGCTCGCCGTGTGGGAGTATGTGCGCGCAGGAGCCACCAGCAACAAGCAGCCCCCCGCGTGCAACACGAGTGCAAATAACGAGCGACGGGCAACGAGAGACGAGAGACGAGAACGACGAGCAACGAGGAGTTTCCCGGTGGGTGGCAGGTTTTTCTTTCCTTTCCCCCGAATTTTATTATTAAGCCATAAGAAGGGCGGGAAAGCGTAATGATCCAAGCAAACATCAAACTGTACGGGCTTTTCGGGGACCCGGTGGGGCACAGTCTCTCCCCATTCTTCCAAAACGAAGCCTTCCGGACATTGGGGATTAACGCTGTCTACTTCCCCTTTACAGTGAAGGCGGAGGACCTGGCCGGGGCGGTGGCGGCTATCCGCCACTTACATATGGGCGGGGTCAATCTGACGATTCCCCATAAAGAAGCGGTCATCCCCCTTTTGGACAAGGTGGAGGGGGACGCCGCGCTCAGCGGCTCGGTTAATACCATCGTCAACCGGGACGGGGAACTGATCGGCTACAGTACGGACGGGGATGGCTTTCTCCTCTCCTTACAGCGGGAAGCCGGTTTTGACCCGCAGGGGAAGACCTGCGTCATCCTGGGGGCCGGGGGGGCGGCCCGGGCGGTCGCTTTTCGTCTCGCCCGGGAAGGGCTGGCCGCCCTCTACCTGGTGAACAAGGGTGCGGAAAGGGCCGCGGCCTTACAGAAGGACCTCAAGGAACGCTTGGATTTCCAGGCGGAATACGTTGCTTCCCGCCCGGAAGTGGAAAAAGTGGCGGCTGCAGCCGATTTGGTAATCAATGCCACGCCGGTGGGCATGTACCCGGAAAGTCGGCGGATGCCGGATTTCCCCTTGGAATCCTGTAAGCCCGGCTGCCTCGTTTGCGATCTGGTTTACCGCCCTTTAGAGACAATGTGGCTGAAGAAAGCCGGCGAATTAGGCCTTCCCGTCCTGGGCGGGCTGGGAATGCTAATCTACCAGGGAATGCTCTCCTGCCAACTGTGGACCGGGCGGATGCCGGAAGAGGAACCATTACGGGCGGTTGTGAAAAGAATTTTAGAACGGTAATCCCGGCGTCACGGGCGGGAATTCATTTTAATGCAGGAAAAAAAAGCGAAAAATAGAAGTATATATGGGTGAGGGTTATTCCCGGGTGCAACTGCCGGGCTGTGTCAAGGAGGCTAAGGGTATGCGCTCAGCGGAGAAGCGAAGGCGGGGCCGGGCCCGGGTCTTTTTCCTGCTTCTTCTGGTTTTTTCTTTTCCCGCCCCGGCGGAGAGCCAGGAAGGAACCGGTGGTTTACCGGATTCCCCTGTAATCGATTACCGGCTGACCAATTTTCATATTATTGACGCGGATATCGCCGATGCCCTGGAGGGGCTGGCCGGGATCGCGCGGGCGCGCGGCGGGAATCTCTATGCCCTTGTCGACCGCCGGGCGGTGCGGGCGCTGCCGGTAAATGTCAAGCTCCGGGAGGGGATTGGCCTGGCCGAAGCCCTGGAGGAATTGGCCCGGGTTCATGGATACTCCTGTTATTGGGATTTTTCCGCCGGGGCGGTGGTCATCGGTAATGAACAGTCGTTCCGGGATTACGAAACCATGGAGACCCGCCTCTACGATCCAGGGCTGCGCACCCTGGAGGAGTTCCTTAATGCACTGGCGGCGGTGGTCCCCAGAGAGCGGCTGGAGGTTGCGCTCTCCGGCGGCCTCCTGCAGGTAACCACGGGCAGTTTGGAACACCGGATTATCAGGGAGAAGCTTTCCGCCCTGCGGAGCGGGGAAGAGGAAGGTATTACCCTTGAAATTAAGGTAAAAACGTTGGCCGCGGCCGGCGGCGGGATCCGGGGGCTGTTTTTCTCCCGGCAGCCTGTGCCGTCCGCCCCCTATTTTGCCCGGTTGAGCCGGGAAGAACTGGCGGCGGCCGGGGCCTTGACCGGCGGGGAATCCCCGGAGGAGACCCTCAGACTGTATGCGGTCTTATACAAGAACAACCGCCAGTTTATCGGGGAAATCCTGCCGGCGGTTGCGGCGGATGGCCGGGAGGCGGCCGCCGTTGATTACCGGCCGGTCGGCGTTACCCTGGATTTAACCTTGCTCGGGAGGACGGAGAACGGCGTCACCCTGGCTTTACAGGCCGAAGTCAACCGGATTATGGACTGGCGGGAAACGGAGGGCGGAACCCCCGTCCCGGTGGTGGCGACAGAGGAGGCCGGGGCCGTCTTTTTCCTGCGGGAAGGAGAGGTTTACCTTTTTTCCGGGCCGGCCTTGGCTCCCGGCGGCTGGAAGGGCCGGGCGGCTGATCCGGTACGTACCGGCTCGTCCCGGGTGGAGGAGTTGCTCTTTGGCAGCGGGCAAGGGCCCGGCGAAAAAAGGGATTTGGCGCTTTTTATAAATTTTCTCCCCGGTGGGGCGGGGATAGATTATCCCGGTTATGCCCAGGCGGCGGGGGAAGAGCCCGCGCCTGTTTTGCCGGTTAGCGAAAGACCGGCGGCCATGGCGGGAGCAAAGGAGGAAGAAACGCCCAAGGCAGCGGAAAGCCCGATAGCAACAGGGAGTACGCCGGTGGAAAGT
>JAAYGG010000068.1 GCA_012727895.1 Bacillota bacterium | reverse complement strand
CTTGTAAAAACAAACTCGGCATCAGGCGAGGAAAAGGAAATGGTGATGTCGAATCTTTCTTCAAGTTAAGGCGGAGAGACGGTTCCATCCCTTGAACCGTCCCCTATCTTTCTTTCCCGGGAAGTGATTGGATGAATATGCAAACAAAAGAAGGCAATATGGAACTGAACGAAATATGGGAGCAGCGTATTAAGGAGAGCGGCGTCGATTTCCTCTACTTTGTCGACATTTCGATGTTCCCGGCAGATATTACTGAAGGATGCTCAACTGCTATTCTCTTTGGTAAAGCGCTGTCAAAGGAATACATCAAAGCGCTCCGGGCCAATCAGGAGCCAAAAGAGAAAGAGCTTTCTATCACCGAACGCAAGATGAGCACCCTTGCGCAGGAATTAGCTGAGCAGTTAGAAGCAGAAGGATATAAGAGTATTGCCAAGTTGAAGTTTGGGCGTTTACCCCATAAAGCGGTCGCACTCAGAGCCGGGTTGGGTTTTATCGGCAAGAACAATCTCCTGGTGACTGCAGAATATGGTTGTGCGGTGATTTTAGGCAAGGTTATAACCACAGCCCCCTTTGTCACCAGGAGTGAGCCGCCGCAAGAACCGCAGTGCGGTGATTGCAATATCTGTGTCGATGTGTGCCCGACCAACGCCTTGTCCGGGAAAACATGGACCATAACGACGACTCCGGATGAGATGATCAATAGAAAGCTTTGCATTGCATGTCAGAAGTGCATGGTTTGGTGCCCGTACACGGGATAAGACAGTAAGACAGGGGACGGTTCCGTGTCTTGAATGCGATAGGTTGATATGATAAAATATCCCAGGGGAGGATAATAATGCCAAGATGTGCAAGGAGGCTTAGTTCAACAGGAATATATCATATAATGCTAAGAGGTATCAATCAGCAGCAGATACTGGAGGATAGAGAGGATAACGAAAAATTTCTAAGAATACTAAAAGACTGCAAATCGATAAGCGGGTATAAACTATATGCATATTGCCTTATGGGAAATCATCTTCACCTAATAATAAAAGTTGAAAAAGAACCATTAGATCAAATATTTAAAAGGATTTGTGGGCGATATGTCTACTGGTTCTCACCCTAAGGCTTTAATCTCCTCTGCCGGCATGGGCTTATAGAAATAATAGCCTTGCATTAAGTTACACCCATTATCTTCCAAATACATAAACTGGTCTTTTGTTTCAACACCCTCGGCCAGGGTTTCAATACCAAGGTTTTTTGCAAGCTGGATGATACTTTTAATGATAGACCGGTCTTTCCGGGACCCGGAAGATATTCCATGAACAAAGCAGGTATCAATTTTTAGCAAGTCAATCGGGAATGTTTTTAGCCGGGTAAAAGAGGAAAAACCAGTGCCAAAATCATCTATGGCTACAGAAAGGCCAAGAGCTTTAAGCTCTTCGAGGCGTTCTTGAATAATGGAGTCTTCAGTGAGAGCAATGCTTTCGGTGATCTCAACCTGGATGCTGGCGGGATTCGTCCCTGTTTCCTTTATTATTCTATTAATCTTATTGGCAATATCAATGTCCCGCAATTGCTCGGGGGATAAATTTATCGACATGGAGAAATTCTCATAAAACCGTTCTTGGAATGCTTTGAGATCTTCGCAAGCGGTCTTAAAAACCCATAATCCAATTGATCTGATCAACCCGGTTTGTTCCGCCATTGGGATAAAAACATCCGGCGTGACGAGCCCATATTTCTTGTTATTCCAGCGCAAAAGCGCTTCAAATCCAGCTATCTTTTGCGTATCCGCTCTTACCTGGGGTTGGTAGTACAATAATAATTCTTTATTCGCAAGCGCTCTATATAGCTGGTTTGTTAATTCCATTTTCTTAATGGTATCTTTTTTAATGGTGGAAGTACAAAAAACATATTGATTTTTTCCTTTGTTTTTTGCTATGTACATGGCGATCTCCGCATTCTTGATTAAGGTCTCCGCGTCCAATCCATCTTCAGGATATACAGCCACGCCAACGCTGGCTGAGATAAAATATTCGATGTTCTGAAGGGTGATGGGAGTTTTAAAGACCCTCATGATCCTGGCGGTTATTTTCCGTAGATCTTCCATGTTGCTTATATTGGAGACCATGATCAGGAATTCATCCCCGCTAAACCTGGCAATGGCATCCTCCCCTCTTATGCAGGAAGAAAGGCGCTGTGCCAGTAACCTCAGGACGTGATCGCCAAAAGAATGCCCCATTGTGTCATTTATTGACTTAAACGAGTCCAAGTCAATAAAAAACACGCCGATCAGGTATATTCTTCTTTGTGCGCCGTGGATTGATTTGTTCAAGTATTCCATAAACCATTGCCTATTATGAAGTCCGGTTAAGGAATCATAGTAGGCCATTTTGTAGAGTTTTTTCTCTGATTCTTCAAGGAACTTTCTTTGGCTGTCGATTTTTTCTATATAGGCGGCCGTTTTCCTTTTATAAGAGGCTATAAGCACTATGACTAGGAGCATGCCCAAATAAGAGACAACACCAGGCAACTGTAGGGTTGTTTTTTGGCGAATCATAAAACTCGTTAAGGAGAATATGCTCCCTGCATTTAGAAGAAGGGCGGTAATATATCCCGGCCTGTCTTCGATTAGCACTAGATAGATGGCGATGAAGACCTGAAACTGGGTTATAATCCCTTGAAAGGCGGTGCTCGTCAAACCGCCGATGATAACCATGCGGCCGCTTGTTGAAGAAATAGCCTGCATGAGAGTTAAAACCAGATACAGGGTAACGCTGACAATAATCCGTATATAGCTGGTTCTTCCTTTGGCAGGTTCAGAAAGAATAAAGCCATATTTTTCTATGGCATGGTAGATCGCCACGATTGGGATGAGCAAAATGATTGGCGCCATTTGCGGCAGTTGGGCGAAGAAGTTACCCAAAAGCACGTCGGTGATTGAGGCCAGGACCAAGGCGGCGGCAAAGGACAGGGACATGATGCGGGCCTGCATCTTGATGTTGTATTCCGATGCTCTTCTACCCCATTGCAGCAAAAGCATTAGCCCGATAAGAGAATAACCGATATAGTAAACCCTGAATATCCAGTCCCATATGTTATGCTCGGCGATGGTCTTCACGTTAACCCAACCGAACTCTGTACGCTGCAGGTTATATGGGTTTGGATTCAAGCTGGACGGGATGGCAAAGGCGAGGAGGCAGATGATGGCCGGGAGGTACAGGAAGAGGTAGAACCACCATTTTTTTAGGATAGTTTTTTTTCCGGTGATGATTAAGAAAAAGTGAAGGACAATGGCATATATTGTCCCCCAGCCGATGGCCGAAAAATGCCGCCAGGTATTACAGGTGGCGGCATCGGGCGCGATATTGGCAAAACCCAGTCCCACGGACCAAAAACTGATTGCTATGACTATAGCAAAAAAGCACCGGTTACCAGGCGCTTTAGGGTTATTCAGCAATACCAGTATTCCACTGACTATCGAAACAACGGATACCAGAAAGAATAATATGGAAAAGAGTGCCGGATATGACATGCTCTGATGCTCCTTTTTTAAGACAGATGTATACTATATATACAAAACAAAAAATCTCCGCTTAGCGGCGGCTATGGATCAGGATTGTAACTATATTATAGCATAGAAATTTCAAGTATAGGTTTTTTTATTAGAAAAGGAGGTAAATCGGTGGCGATGGATCATGCCTATAATGAAATCAAGGGAATCGAGGCTTACGTTGGAGGCTATCCTGGCGTTTCTTATGATGTTGAAATAGATTTTGATAGCAGGTTATTAACCTGGAGGCGTTTTTTTGCTGGTTATTCCGGAAAAGATGATTATTACGAAAAAACAATAAGAAAAGATACTCTTGCTAAGTTTATAGAATCCTTGAAGGAAATCAATGTTCTAAATTGGAAATCCAAATATGAAAACCCCGGAGTTTGTGACGGAACACAGTGGAGTGTTGAATTTAAAAGAGATGGCCGGAGCATACGAAAATCTGGAGACAACAACTTCCCGGAGAACTGGGATGAGTTTTGCCGGTTAGTGAGAAGGGTAAGCGGCAAGCCTTTTGGGTGAAGAACTGGATGGTACCCCATGGCCGTCCAGATAATTATCTTTGTGTAGGCTGGTGTTATTATGGATTATGCAACAATCATCAATGGGATGAAGAGATTCGGCTCAACAGAAAAAGAGATCTGCTTCCATGGCATAGGCGTACCTCCGGAAGAAATCCATAAAAATGTGGTTCTTGCTCCCTGGTGGGAACCTTCTTCTCTGCCGGACTTGGGAAAAGCCGAGTTTTTGAATGAATCGGATTATTCCGCGGTGAAAGTACGGAGACGGTTCTGTGTTCTGAATGGGATGGATTGCTGTTGGCCTGGGAAAATGGGTGGCGCCTTTCCCGGAATTAGTTGAACCACGCCAAACCCGGCGTGGTTTTTTCAATCTAGGTATTGACAAGCAAAGGGGGAAATATTAAGATAACAATTAAGCACATGCTTAATCTTTTATATGAACGCGAGGAGCAAAATGAGAAAAAGAGATCTTCTACTCGACAAAAGACTGGCTTTAGAAACCGGACCGGAGACTGACTACTTGAATATCTTTGAACAGGTTGGGCCTTTGGTACAAGGGCACAAGCATGAACATGAGAATGAGCATGAGCAGAAATACGAGCCTGGCGTTGTACCAGGAGAAAAAACTGTTGACGCAGGAACCAAGAGAGTATTGATCCTTGAGGGCCTTGCCTGTGCCGGCTGCGCTGCAAAGATTGAGGCGCAGGCCAGGGAGATCCCGGGCGTGAAAAATGCGGCGGTTGATTTTGTTACGAAAAAACTGACGCTTGAAGCTGCAGACAAGAAGGAGTTCACGAGAATTTTTACTGAAGTGACGGCCATCGTAAGAAAGCTTGAGCCGGATGTTAAGGTCATTCTCGGGGCAGACCCCGCCGGAGCGGGAATAAATGAAACAGAGATCAGGAGGAACCGGAAAAAAGAAATAAACCGGCTTGTGCTGGGCGGGGTGCTCTTTGCCGCCGGGCTGGTGTTTAAATCCCCGGACTGGCTTGGCCTCATAATCTTCCTTGCAAGCTACATTATAGTCGGGGGAAGAGTTGTTTTAGGCGCGGTAAAGAGAATCGCCCGGGGCGATCTCTTCAATGAGTACTTCCTGATGAGCGTGGCGACGATTGGCGCTTTCGCCATTGGCGAATATGCGGAGGGCGTCGCTGTCATGCTGTTCTACCTGTTGGGAGAGGTCTTTGAGAATATGGCTGTTGACCATTCCCGGAAGTCAATCGGCGCCTTAATGGATATCAGGCCTGATTATGCCAACCTTAAGGCCGGTGACGAGTTGAAAAGAGTATCACCCGAAGCGGTAAGGGTTGGCGATATTATCCTTGTCAAACCGGGAGAAAAAGTCCCCCTGGACGGTAAGGTCATCGAGGGGACTTCGCTGGTTGACACAGCAGCGTTGACCGGTGAATCCGTTCCCCGTGAACTGGAACCGGGAAGCGAGGTTTTGAGCGGGTTCATCAACAAGAGCGGGGTCTTGACGATTGAAGTGACAAAGGAGTTTGGCGAATCCACCGTGGTAAAAATCTTGGACCTGGTGGAGAATGCCGGCAGCAGAAAAGCCCCGACCGAAAAATTCATCACAAAATTTGCCCGCTACTACACGCCGGTTGTCGTTTTTGGCGCCCTGGCCCTTGCGGTGATACCGCCCCTGGTTGTCCCGGGAGCCACCTTCTCCCAGTGGGTTTACCGGGCCCTGGTGTTCCTGGTGGTATCCTGCCCCTGTGCACTGGTGCTTTCAATACCATTGGGCTTCATCGGCGGCATTGGCGGGGCCGCCAAGAAGGGGATACTGGTAAAAGGCGGGAACTACCTGGAGGCATTGAACCATGTGGAGGCCGTTGTCTTTGACAAGACCGGCACCCTGACCAAGGGCCTCTTCCAGGTTACCCAGGTAAATCCGGAAAATGGATTTACCGGTGAAGAACTGCTCGAATACGCGGCCTATGCGGAGAGCTATTCAAACCACCCGATTGCCCATTCGATTATCCGGGCATACAAAGGGGAAATAGAGAAAAACCGGGTTACGGGCTACCAGGAAGTCGCAGGGCAGGGGATCAAGGCTATTGTCGACGGTAAAGAGGTCCTTGCCGGCAATACCAGGTTGATGGCAAGTGAAGATATTAACTACAATGATGTGGATACGTTAGGTACTGTGGTCCATGTGGGAATCGATAAAAAATACGCGGGCAATATCGTCATTGCCGATGAAGTGAAAGAGGATGCAGCCAATGCCATTAAGGAGTTGAAGGCCCTTGGCGTTGCAAAAACGGTTATGCTGACCGGCGACGTAAAGCCGGTCGCGGAGAAGATCGGCGAGAAGTTGGGCATAGACGACGTGCATTCGCAACTTTTGCCCGCGGATAAGGTGGAAAAAATTGAAGATCTAGAAGGGAAAAAGTCGCGCAAGGGGAAGATAGTCTTTGTGGGCGATGGGATTAACGACGCGCCGGTCCTGGCAAGGGCCGACATCGGCATGGCCATGGGCGGCCTGGGTTCGGACGCGGCGATTGAGGCCGCCGATGTTGTGATCATGACCGATGAACCGTCAAAGATCGCGGCGGCGATAAAAATCGCCAGAAGAACCAGGAGGATTGTAACCCAGAATATCCTTTTCGCCGTGGGGATTAAAGCCGTCTTCCTCGTCTTGGGGGCACTGGGCGTGGCTACAATGTGGGAAGCGGTCTTCGCGGACGTGGGGGTTACGATCATAGCGGTGCTCAACGCAATGCGGTTACTAAACGGGAAAAACTAAAAAATCTTTTCGCCAAGGGGGGGGTAGCATGCCGGCTGAAAAGAGGGAAAGCGCCTTATGCGATATTACCATCATCCATGAAGACATATTGAGACAGGTAAAAAAAGAAATGACCGACGATGAAAGCCTCTTTCATATGGCCGAGACCTTTAAGGCATTAAGCGATCCTACACGTTTAAAAATCATCAACGCCCTTCTGCTCTCGGAGATGTGCGTATGCGATCTGGCCGCCCTTTTAAACATGTCGCAACCGGCAATCTCCCATCACCTGAAAACATTGAGGCAAACCCGGTTGATCAAGTACAGGCGTGATGGGAAAATGGCCTATTACTCACTGGATGACGACCACATCAAGACCATGTTTGACGTCTGTGAAACGCATGTGAAGGAATAAAAAACTCCGGTGGAAAGGAGGGCGGGGCGATGGAGCCGGTTAAAATCAGTGTCTACGGCATTGTCGGCAATTCCCTTTGTGTTTTGGCAAAAGACGGCGAAAAGGTTTATAAGAAAATCAGGGAAGCTTTGGAGAAAGGGAAAAAGGTGGAATTGTCCTTTCTCAATGTTCGGTTGCTCTCCCCGGCTTTTTTAAATGCAGCAATAGGGAAATTGTATGGGGATTTCTCTGAAGAAAAAATTAAAAACTCGCTATTCTTGTGTAATATTTCCGCCGAAGATCGAGAGTTGGTAAAGAGGGTTGTAAAGATGGCAAAGATTTATCATAAAGATCCGGAGGTGCTGGCCAAAGCCATAAAGGAGCTTTTAAAGGAATAGCTGTGGAAAGGCAGGGCTTACTATCGAATAATTTGATGGAACCGGTGATGCATGCAAAGTCCCCGGCGAACCGGAGTCCTTTAAGATAAACGCCCGGGAAGGCGAATCCGCCTTCCCGGGTTTATTTTAAATCACGACCCATTCTAACGCGCGGGAACAGCATAGAAGACAATAATGATTGAAAGTGATATAATGCTTAATGGAGGAGCTATTAGTTTTATGTGAACTTGGAGGAAGCAGTAGATGAGTCCAAAGATGAAGAAATTCCTCTCCTATTACCGGCCGTACCTTAAAATTTTCACCATTGACATGGTTTGCGCTTTAACCGCCTCCGGGACCAATCTGGCTTTTCCCCTGCTTGTCCGGTATATCGCCCTCAACCTGCTGCAACCTTCCCCGCAGGCGCTTGCCCCGTTTCTCGTTGTTACCGGGATCATGGTCGCAATGATAATAGTCGAATATTACTGCAACTTTTTTATCACCTATTATGGGCATCTGATGGGCGCGAAAATGGAGTCCGACCTCAGGCAAGAGCTTTTTGAGCACCTGCAGAAGCTCTCCTTTAGTTTTTACGACAACCAGAAGACCGGGCAGCTCATGTCGCGTATTGTCAACGACCTCTTTGAGATCACCGAACTGTACCACCACGGCCCGGAGGATTTGCTGATCTCCGCCGTCAAACTGACCGGTTCTTTTATTATTTTAATGACGATCAACGCCAAATTAACCCTGAT
>JAAYGG010000067.1 GCA_012727895.1 Bacillota bacterium | reverse complement strand
GGGGATATAAAAAAAGTATTGATTTTTGCCGCAACTAAGGAGTCAGTGATTAATCTAGCCAACGTATTGAAGGATTCTGACTGCAAAGTTTGTGCGGTGACTTTTCCTTACGAGTATTCATTCTTTATTAGAAAGGAAGATGAAGAACACCCTGAAGAGGTTATACCAGAAACTTCTCAGGATGGAATTAGGGAGGCTTTTGCGGAAGTCGGAGTTGAACTTATCCAAGGAGTGATGCCTTTTGAGGAGATTGTACTTCCGGGTGTTAGTGAATTAAAGACTCAAGTACTCATACGAATACTTGAACTTATATCACGGGGGCTTCCATTGTGTGTTCAAGCCGCTGTTATGGCTTGCGACAGTGGATGCGTGAAATTGGGGGAGAAGATTATAGTAATGACGGCTGATACGGCTGTTGTAATGACAGCAACACAAAAAAGGTGGATATTTCATCCTAAGAAAGGTATTGATATTCATGAAATTTTATGTAAACCTTATAATTCAAGGATTGGCAATACATAAAACGAAGGAGAGACATTTTCGTCTCTCCTTGTTTGAGCTTGTCCAACCGCGGTGTTTCCTTGATAATAGAATGCAATAGACGTTAAATATGGAGGAGTTAAATCGTCTAATATACCACCTGCATTCAGATAAATAGAATAATAGAATTTCCAATCCCTGGCGTCTTCTGGATTTACTTGTGGGAAAAAGTCCTCGTTACCAATAAAGATTTTTGTTTCAATTCCATATTTATCCTGTAATTGCTCAAGCATGCTTTTAGAATAATCGGGCTCATGAACAATACTAACAAAATCACCCAATTTTAAAATATCGTCGATTTTTATCCTTGGCATTGTGGTCACCTCGCCAGTATTTTGCCAAAAGAGCAAGAAAATTATAACATGAAAACTTGTTAAGAAACAATGCCTTTTTGTAACTTTTTTATCAAATTTACATTTTTAGAGCTCATAAGCTGCTATTTCCACTGCCTAACGGGGCTTTTCAGGTGTAAAAGCTAATTTATACTTATGAATAATGAGGTTGCTATATCCCTAATTTATATATTGACAAGTCTATTTGTCCCTGCAAGTACTCAACCTAACACGCGCGCCGAGTCGCTTATGTTTGATCTTCAACACAATTTCGCCAATTCCTGCCAGGCTCTTTATCTGTTTTGATTATATGCCCTTGTTGATTGGAAAAGGGTGCGACCCAGGAGGAGTTGCTGGGTGGCGCAGAACATAATATTTGCAAGGAGGCCTTCCTATGGGTATCCGGTTTCGCAAAAGTATGAACCTGGCGCCAGGGGTCCGGCTCAACCTCTCCAAAAGCGGGTTGGGCGTCTCGGTGGGGCGGCGGGGTGCCCGGTTCGGGGTCGGCCCCCGCGGCCCGTATACCTCGTTCGGCATCCCGGGGACCGGCTTTTATACCATAGACTATCTGGGGAAAGGGGGAAACCCCCGGCGTACCCGGCGGACCACCGGCCGGGCGCCAGGTTCCTCCTTGCCGGTCCCGGAGGAAGCCGCCACTTTGCCGTTACCGGAGGAGGTAGCTACCGCTTCCGGATTTGGCGGGTTTTTGGTTTTTATCGGGGCGGCCTGGTTCCTGTTTAACCAGTTATGGGGAGGGATCTTTCTTCTCCTGGTGATCCTGATCTTTTTTCCCCAGTTTCAGGTTGCCCGCCGCTTTAAGAGAGCCAACCGGGCATGGGACGCGGGACGGTATACGGAAGCCGCCCGGCACTTGGAAGAGGTCCGGCGCAAAAGACCGGGGCTGAAAGGCCTTAATTACCTGCTGGGCCTTGCCTGGCAAGAAGCGGGGGAACCCGGCAAGGCCGCTCCCTATTACGAGGAGCACCTGAACCTGGAACCGGACGACCACCGGGCCCGGTTCAACCTGGCCGTCTGCTATGCCGGCGACCACCCGGGGGACGCCCTTGCCCTTCTGCAGTCTTTGCCGGTTGAAGCCAAACAGGAACTGCCGGTCATCATCCTCATGGGCCGCTTGTTCCTCCAACTGAACCGGCCGGAACTGGCCGTGGAGGTGCTGGAGAAGGGACCGGTAGGAACAAGGAAGATGGACGAGGCGATCCTCGCCTTCCGCTATTATCTCGGTTTGGCCTACAAAAGAACGGGGCAGAACCGGAAAGCCCTCACCCAACTGCGGAAGGTTTACGCGGAGGATATGCGCTATATGGATGTGGCGAGGGAACTAAGGGAACTGGAAGGCGGGGAAGGGGAATAAGGGCGCTCTGCGGTTTGATTGTCGTCTTCAGCTAGTAGATTGAAAGATCCTCTCAACCAATCTGTAAACTGTTGTTCCTGTAGTTCTTGGCCAATCATGGCATGGAGGATTATCTCTTTCTTTGGCTCTACTGATTGCCTGATATGCTACTAAACAAAAAAGTC
>JAAYGG010000008.1 GCA_012727895.1 Bacillota bacterium | reverse complement strand
GGCTACACGCCCTCGGTTTTTGCCCTCCTCCCCCGGTTACTGGAACGTTCCGGGACCGCGCGGAAAGGCAGTATTACCGCCTTATACACGGTGCTGGTGGAGGGGGATGACATGAACGAGCCGATCGCCGACGCGGTCCGGGGGATCCTGGACGGGCATATTGTCCTCTCCCGCACCTTGGCCAATGAAAACCATTACCCGGCCATTGATATTCTGGCCAGTGTCAGCCGTTTAATGATTGACCTGGTCTCCGAGGAACACCGGGAAGCGGCCGCCCGTTTCCGGGAGCTTTTAGCGGTTTATAAAACCAACGAAGATTTGATTAATATCGGCGCTTATGCGGCGGGGAGTAATCCCCGGATCGACCAGGCCATCCGGGTTTATCCGGCTTTTAAAGATTTCTTATGCCAGAAGGTAAACGAAAAAACCACTTTTGACCAGACAAAGGAAGCCCTCCTTGAACTGATGGCCGGGGAAGACCTGGCCCCGGCAGCGGCGGGGCACGGTGAAGATCTGCAGTGAGGAGGCGGCAAGGGGTGAACTTTCGCTTACAGCCCATTTTAAACCTGCGGAAACACCGGGAAGAGAACTGCCAGATCCGGCTGAGAGAGGAACAGGTCCGGTTATCCCGGATCCATAACGAAGTGGTGGCCTGGGAAGAGAGAACCAAGCGGCAGGAGCGGATGATGGAGGAGTTTGGCACCGGCCGCATTGATCCCACCCTCTTGGAGCAGGGGAGTACTTACCTCACCTATGTACGGCAGAAAAGGGCCGATGCCCGCAGCAGGGAGTTGCGCCAAGAGAAAGAGGTGGAAAAAGCCAGGCAGGTACTGATCGACGCCCGCAAAGAAAGGAAGATCATGGAGAAATTAAAAGAGCGTTTCCTGGAGCGGGCATACAAGGAATACCTGCAACAGGAGCAAAAAAGACTGGACGAGGTCGGGATTAACCGGCTTTACCAGGAAAAGAGGTGACAGGAGTGACAGGTATGCTCCGCTACCTACTGGGGATTATCACGGCATTTCTCTTTTTGGCTTCCATTTGTTGCCTGTTATACATATTTGACCAGGGAGGGGTCATTGACTTAAAGCCTTCGGTTCTCGCCGGCCTTTCCCGGTTCCCGGGGTGGGAGGATGTTTTTGAAGCTTACAATATCGGGCGTTTACAACTCCAAACGGTAGAAGAGAAGGAACAACTGTTGGTCGAGAAGGAACAAGCCCTGGCCGATCTGCGCCAGGAGATGGCGGCGAAAGAGGCGGAATGGGCGGCGGAGAAAAGACGCTACGAACTGGAGATAAAGCGCCTGCAGCTGACGGGAGCCACCGGTATCCAAACAGCGTATGTGGAAATCTCAGCCCGGCTGCTGGAGGCTATGACGCCGGAGGCGGCGGGGGAAGCCCTCTTGAAAATGAATTTTGAGACCGGCGTGGCGGTGCTGTCCGCGGTCGATCCGCGCAAGGCCGGGAAGATCCTTGATGCACTCCCGCCGGAGCAAAGTGCAAAATACCTGGATAGAATTACCCTGCCCTAAAGATTCGGGAGGTAAGATCCGGACGGAACGCACGGATGGAGCAAACCGGCGCCAGTCGCCGGGGGCTGCAGGTGAAGGCCCCCGGAAGACCGGCGTAAGGATAAAAAACCGGTGAAAGGAGGTGAAAGAGGGATGATGACTGAACTGGCCCAGGCTGGTATCTTCTTCAGCGGCAGCGCGGGGAGTAAAGACGCCCCAAGAACCCAGGCGGCTCCGGGTTTACGGGCGGAAGAAACCGCGCGCTCCGGCGAGAAGGGTTTTTCAGCAATCTTCCGGGAGGCCCGTCAACGCCGGGGCGAGGGCAGGAATTCTCCCGGCCGGATCCGGTCCCATGAGCCCGGAGAAGAAGAGGCCGTAGAGGCGCAGGCAGCCCTGAAGGAAGGAGATGCCGCAGGGATCCTTGATTCCCCCTGGTTCCTTTTGCTCGACTCCTTGAGCGGGGCGGCAATGGACGGGAGCGAACCCGTTGACAGCAGCCGGGCGGGAGACGGGGGGCAGGAGCCGGCGAGTCCTCTCCAGGGCGGGCCGGTGACGGTAGAAGCAGGGTTAACCGGCGGGAACTTCCCGGAGTTAGCGGAGGTAAAAGCAGAAGGGGAAGTACCGGTGGAAACGGGACCCCAGGGAGAACCGGCCGCAGCAAAGATCTTCCGGATGACAGCGGAAGCTGCCATGGAGACAGGGACCGTCCAGGAAGAAACCGGCCGCCCGGTGGAGGTTTCCGGCACTACCCCGGTTACTGAAGAACAACTGCCGGACGGAGCGGGGTTGACCTGGGAGGCGGTAAAAGAAGAGAGCCAGGCGCCGGGTATCGTCCAGGTTCTTACCGGGAACGGTGAAGCCGGTACAGGAAACCCGGCCGGGCCGGAGAAGCCTGTCTCAGGAACCATGGTTCCTGGTCAACCTGCGCCCGTGGAGGCAAAGCCTGTGGAGGCAGAGACGCCACCGGTTGCCGGCCGTTGGGAGCGGGAAAGCGACCCGCACCTGCCGGCAGGGGAAAAATCGGATCCGGCCTTTTCTGCAGAGCAGTTAAAGGTGGAAAGTGAAGAGGAGAGACCCGTCTTTTCCGTGCCGGGGAAGGAGAAAACCGCCGGACCTTCCTGGAAAAAGGAGGAATCGGAGGTTTTGACCGCCGCCCGGTTAGAGGCAGACCCGGTAAGAGCAGATGCTCCACAGGTGGTGGATGAACCCGGCCAGGGCGAAAGGTCTCCTGTGGCGGAAAAGGTAATGAACCAGATCCTCCAAGGAGCCAAGCTTATGGTGAAGAACGGTGTGGCCCATATGCATATGGAACTGCAACCGCCGGCACTGGGAAAACTCCAGTTGGCGCTGGTAGTTGAAGGAGAACTGGTAACCGCCCGTTTTACCGCTGAATCCCAGACGGTCCAGGCACTGATCGAATCCAACCTGCCGGAGCTCCGTTCCGCCCTTCAGGAAGCCGGGTTGCAGGTGGATCAGTTGCAGGTGGATGTAGAAACCGGCGCCGGATCGCAGGGCGGCTCTTTCGGGCAATTAATGCCGGAGAAATTTTCGTCCGGATCAGGCAGCCCGAAACTGGAGAGCCTGGAAACGGCATTTTTCAGCGAGGACGAAGGGGTGGAAGGCATCCGGGAAGAAGCAGCCTGGCTCGGACGGGTTAACCTCCGGGTCTAGCGGGGAACATTCGCCTTGGATTACGCTAAAAGGAGGTGAAAACGATGATTACCAGTGTCAGTCCGGTGACGAGCGGGAGAGCGGCAACGGAGAGGACCGCCACAGATACCCTGGGGAAAGATGATTTTCTTCGCCTGCTCATCACGCAACTGAGGTACCAGGATCCCTTGTCGCCCATGGAGGATAAGGAGTTCATCGCCCAGATGGCCCAATTCTCCTCCCTGGAGCAGATGCGGAACCTTTACAAGCTTAACCAGTTGCAGCAGGCCACTTCCCTCCTGGGCCGGTCGGTTCTGGCGGCAAAAGAGACCGACGGCCTCCCGGAACAGGTCTATGGCCGGGTGACCGGGGTCCGGACCTTCGGCGACAATGTGCTTTTATTGCTGGATAACGGGACGGAGGTTAAAGCGGACGAGGTCATTTCCGTCATGGACGAGCAGGGCTTAAACCAGTACCTGCAAGGGTTGGTTGGCAGCCGGGCCTGGGTCAGGGTTTACAATGATGCCGGAGAAGTCATTGATTTGCGCCAGGTCTTTGTGGACTCCTACGAGATCATTAACGGAGTGGGCTATATCATTTCCGGTGAGGAACGGATTCCATTGGCTGACGTTTGGGCCGTAGGATAGGGGGGATTTTCATGAGCGAGCGGATTATTCCACCGCCGGTGGCACCGGTGGGCCGGGTGACTTCCGGAGTTGCACCAAAACAGCCTACCCGCGCTCCGGAAAAGGGTCCGGACTTCCAAAAGGTCCTCCAGGAAAAGATGGCGCCGGCCCTGAAGTTCTCCGCCCACGCGCAACAGCGGATGCTGCACCGCGGGATCACCTTGACCCAAGCGGAACTGGACAGTGTACAGGAAGCGGTGGCAAGGGCAAGAGGAAAGGGTTGCAGGGACGCCCTGGTCGTCCTGGACCGGGCAGCGCTGATTGTCAGCGTCGAGAACCAGACCGTGGTGACAGCGGTCGATGCCCAAAGCATGCGGGAGAATGTTTTCACCAATATCGACAGTGCGGTTTTCGTTCGTAACAGCAAAAACTAGGCCGGACCTCCTCGAGGAAGCCTGGTGGCGCCCGGTGGGCACGGGCGCGGGGGTTGCCCAACCGACTGCGGGCAACCCGGCGAAGACCGCAAAAAACAAATGAGGGGGTAAAAAAAAGATGTTACGTTCGATGTTTGCCGGGGTTTCCGGAATGCGGAACCACCAAATCCGTTTGGACGCCATCGGCAATAATATCGCCAATGTTAATACCGTTGGTTATAAATGTAGCCGGGTTACTTTCCAGGATACCCTTTCCCAGACCATCAGGGCTGCCACAGCCCCGCAACGGGAAAGGGGCGGGATGAATGCCTTCCAGATCGGCCTGGGAATGTCCGTCGCCAGTGTCGACGTCTTGCATACCCAGGGCAACCTGCAGATGACCGGGAAAACAACGGACCTGGCCATCGAAGGCGACGGTTACTTTATCCTGGGTGGAGGTACCGAGAGATTCTACACCCGGGCGGGCATGTTCACCCTGGAACGCGACGGCCGCCTGGTCTACCCCAGCAACGGGTTGTTGCTTATGGGTTGGATGGCCGACGATGAAGGACGGATCGATACCAACCAGCCTCTGGCCGGGATCACGTTACCGATCGGCGCCACCATCGCGCCGTCCGCCACGCGGAACCTGACCGTCACCGCCAACCTGGACGCCGCGATCAACGGCAGCCTGACCTACGAACCGAGCCCGTTTACGGTAACCGATGGTACCGCTGAGGCACAGGTGACCGTCACCCTCATCCCCACCGGCCGTTTCAACGAGTGGCAGTACACGCTCAGCGTGACGGGAGGGACGATTGTCACCGGCCCTACAAGCGGGACCATAACCATTGACGAAAATGGCATTATTTCCGGAGGCTCCGATTTTCAAGTCGCGATCGATGGTGGAGGTACGGTAGATGTTACGTTCCCGGCAGGCGCCAACAATGCCTTCAGTGTGGGTGGGACAGCCGTCTCCACCGGCAACTTCACCCCGGCGTCGGCTGTCACCTCCACGGTGGAGATCTACGACTCCCAGGGGAACGTCCATCTCCTGACCACCATCTTCAGGAAAACCGGCGACAACGAGTGGGTTTGGGAGACTTACACCGGAGGCGGAGCCATGGTTGGCGACGGTACCTTAAGGTTTAATACCCACGGGCAATTGATCGCCGCCACCGGCGGGCCGATTGACTTTACCCCGCCGGGCGCCGCGCAAATCACCATCCAGCCGGATTTCAGCAAGATCACGCAGTATGTGGGGGAATCCAGCATCGATATTGACCAGGACGGTTACCCCATGGGGTACCTGGACGGCTTTACCATCGATAAAAACGGACGGGTGGTCGGGGTCTTCAGCAACGGGCTGACCAAAAACCTTGCCCAGGTAGCAGTGGCCACCTTTAACAACCCCAGCGGGCTGGAACGGGTCGGTGAAACCATGTTCCGGATCTCCAGCAACTCGGGGCCGGAGCGGGTTAACCCCGCCGGGGTCGGGGGCAGCGGTTCCATCACCCCGGGCGCCCTGGAAATGTCCAATGTCGACCTTTCGCAGGAGTTTACCGATATGATCGTCACCCAACGGGGTTTCCAGGCCAATTCCCGGATAATCACCACTTCCGACGAGATGCTCCAGGAATTGGTCATGCTGAAACGGTAGTAACGGTTAACCTGGTAACGGCAGGGGGGTAACGGACCCTCCTGCCGTTACCGGCAGCACGCCGCCTCCGGCCGGAAATGAGAACTGGTCGCGTCCGGCGGGCGAAACCGCTTAAGGAGGTGACCGTATGATCCAGGTCACCAGGTTGAACGGGAAGAAGTTCTGGGTTAACCCCCACCTCATTGAGTTCCTGGAGGAAACACCGGATACAGTGGTCACGCTACTGACAGGGAAAAAAGTTGTGGTCCGGGAGAAAGCACGGGAAATTTTGGAGGAGATCATTCTTTACCGCCGCCGGTTGATGGACGGCGGGAATGAAGTCGTCCCAATAGAGATCCGAGGTGAATAGGATGGACTTGTCAACTATTATTGGCATAATCGCGGGAGTCTTGCTTTTGGGGATTGGGATGGCGTCGGGCGGTAGCCTTTCCACCTTTTGGAACCTACCCTCGATCGCCATCACTCTCGGCGGGTCTTTCGCTGCGATGATGATTAATTTCCCCTTGAACCAGTTTGTCAAGGCCTGGAAAGCAGTACGGTGGGCCTTTTTTGACCGCACCTTTTCCCCGGAAGAGATCATCAACAGCCTGGTGGGGTATGCTGAAAAAGCCCGCAGGGAAGGGTTGTTGGCTTTGGAAGACGAGGTTTCCGAGGCCGATGATTTTTTGAAAAAAGGGATCCAGCTGGTGGTGGACGGTACCGACCCCGAACTGGTCAAAAGTATCATGGAGATTGAGATCGCTTTTTTGGAGAACCGGCACAGGAGCAACCAGATGTTCTTTGAAACCTGGGGCTCTGTGGCGCCGGCCTTTGGTATGGCCGGGACGCTGATTGGCCTGATTCAGATGTTAAGGAGTATGGGTGAGGACCTGAGCGCACTGGGGCCGGCGATGGCCGTTGCCTTGATTACCACCTTGTATGGGGTGATCCTGGCCTACCTGTTCTTTATGCCCCTTGCCGGGAAACTGAAGATCCGCAGTAGCGAAGAGATTATCATCCGCCAGGTGATGGTGGAGGGGATCCTTTCCATCCAGGCGGGCGAGAACCCCAGGATTGTCGAGGAGAAGCTTAAGTCTTTCCTCTCACCGGCCCAGCGGGAAGGCGTCGGCAGGCAACGGCGGCGGGAAGGGATGGAGCAAGGAGTGGGGATAAATGTCTAGATGGCAGAAGAAGGACGAGGAGCAGCCCAAGGGATCTCCCCTCTGGATGACCACCTACAGTGATATGGTCACTTTGCTCTTGACCTTCTTTGTGATGCTTTTCGCCTTTGCCGATATTGACAAGGCCAAATATGACCAGATTGCCGAGTCCCTCCGGGGCGCGCTCAAAGGCATGCCGAGTATCCTGGAGACTCCGCAAAGGGATATATCCGTCCTGGAGCCTATTCCCATGATAACTCCGGAATTTGAAAGCCTGTATGAATCTTTTCAAGAGTTATTGGGCGATGAGGAACTGGCCGGAGCGACCGATATCTTCATGGATGAACGGGGGCTGGTGGTCAGTTTTAAAGAGAAGCTCTTCTTTGACATCGGGTCGGCAGAGATCAAACCGGAGGCCCGTGACCTCCTGCGCCGGGTCGGCGAGATTTTACGCAGGGGGAAAAACCAGATCCGGGTGGAAGGGCATACCTGTGACCTGCCCATCCGGACCGACCGTTTCCCCTCCAACTGGGAGCTTTCGGTCAGCAGGGCCACCAATGTCACCAGGTTCCTTATTGAACAGGCGGGGGTTACCCCCGAACGGCTGGCAGCGACCGGCTATGCGGAATTCCGGCCGATAGCGCCGAATGATTCGGAAGAGAACAGGGTGAAGAACCGGCGCGTGGACATCGTACTCCTTTCGCTGGATACAGAGTAGAAATTGCGTGGGCGCAAAACCCTTGAGAAGGGAGGAGGGAAAAAATGGCCGAAGAAAACGGGAAAAAAAAGAAATTCAAGTTTAACCAGGTGTTTACAACGATCATTGTGGTTTTGGCCGTCTTTTTTGCCGCAGTTTTTGCTGCCACCATATTCTTTATCAAGGTGGTCTTGCCCCAGAAAAACGAATATTCGATGTTGAGCGAGGCCAACCAGGTAAAATATATGGTGCCGTTGGGCGAAGATCTCATCGTCAACCTGGCCGACCCATCGGGGCGCCGGTTTATCAGGGTAAACCTGACCCTGGTCACTGACGCCGAGGAGACCCAGGGAGAAATCCTCAAGCGCAAGCCACAGATCCGTGATGCGGTGATTAAGATTTTTCGCACTAAAACAGTGGATAAAATTAGAGAAGAAGAAGGGATTTTTCAGATCCGTAACGAAATAATTACTGCTATAAACGAGATGTTACCCTTTGGCAAAGTCACCGACGTCTTTTTCACGGAATTTGTTTACCAGTAGGGGGTGGCAGCAGCTTGGCGGAGATTCTGAGTCAAAATGAAATCGATGCGCTATTAAAGGCACTTTCCGCAGGAGAAATCGACGCCGAGGCCGTAAAGAAGGAAGAAAAGAAGAAAACCGTCAAACCTTATGACTTTCGCAGGCCCAACAAGATTGCCAAGGACCAGATGCGCACCCTGGTTATGTTACATGAAAACCTCTCCCGGCGGCTGGGAACATCTCTCTCCGCGTATCTCAGGACCATGGTCCAGATGGAAGTGGCTTCGGTGGACCAGATGACCTATGAGGAGTTCACCCGGTCCCTTCCCAACCCGACGGTCATCAATATCTTGTATATTAAGCGGTTGGAAGGGAATGTCATCCTGGAGTTCACTCCCAATCTGGCGTTTGCCATTATCGACCGGTTATTGGGGGGGAGCGGGGGCGGCGATTACGTTGTCCGGGAGTTGACCGAGATCGAACAACGGGTTATCCGGCAGGTGGTTATGAGGTTTTTCCCGAGTATGAACGAGGCGTGGAGCAATGTGACTCTCCTGGACCCTGAGTACATAGAGATGGAGACGAACCCGCTCTTCACGCAGTTCATTCCCCCGTCGGATATGGTCATTCTCGTCACCATGCACTTAAAGATTGCTGAGAGCAGCGGTTTAATGAACCTGTGTTACCCGTTTGCTGTGTTGGAATCGCTTCTTCCCCGCCTGAGCGCGCAGTCGTGGTTCGAAAGTTCCCGGAAGAGTTTTTCTCCGGAGACCCTTGAAACTTTGAAGAACCGGTTAAAGGAGGCGGAAATCCCGGTAAGAGTTGAATTGGGAACCACCAGCATCTCCATTCGGGAGTTATTACACCTTTCAAAAGGAGATGCCATCAAGCTGGATCAGGGGATAAACACCCCGCTGACGGTAAGGATCGGTGAAGAGACCAAATATCTTGGGTTCCCCGGTCTCTCGAAGAACAACAAGGTCGCCATCCAACTCAGTGGCTATCAAAGCAAAGGTGGTGAGGAAAGTGTCCAATGAGAGACTTTCCCAGGAGGAGATTAATGCCTTATTAAATGATGAACCTGTGGAAATAACGCCAATGGAGAGGGATGCCCTGGGCGAAATCGGTAATATTGCCTTTGGTTCCGGAGCCACCGCCCTTTCCCTTCTTTTGAACAAGAAGGTGAAACTGACAACGCCGACCGTAACCATTACCACCATGCGGCAGTTGATCAGGGAGCACCCGACCCCCTGTGTGGCGGCGGAAGTCGGCTATATTAAAGGCCTGTACGGAACCAACCTGCTGGTGTTGGAGATCGCTGATGCGGCGGTTATTGCCGACCTGATGCAGGGCGGGGACGGGTCCAACCCCAAAATGGAACTGGAAGAAATGGAGATCAGTGCCATTGGGGAAGCGATGAACCAGATGATCGGTAAAGCCGCAACTTCCATGTCTTCCCTCTTCAACATCAGGGTGGAGATTGCCCCGCCGAAAACGCAGATTATAGAGTTGATCGATGCGGGACAGATCGATGAGGCGCTCGCCGACGATAAAAAAGTGGCAAAGATCAGTTTCCGGTTGGAAATTGAGAAACTGTTGGATAGTAGTTTGATGTTGGTCATCCCCTTGGACCTGGGGCGGAAAATGGCGGAGTCGCTTATAAAGAATAGTGAAGAGGAAAAACCGGCAAGTGTTGTTCCCCCCGGCCCGGATGATGGAGCGGAGGAAGAGGCGTTGCAACCGTTGACAAAAACGGTAAAGATCGAAGAGGAAGAAGCCGTGATTCAACCGGTGCGGTTTGCACCCGTCTCTTCCGGCGAGACTTCCCAGGAAAAGAGCAACCTCAACCTGTTGCTGGACGTCCCTCTCCAAATCAGCGTAGAGTTGGGGAGTACCAGGATGAAGATTAAGGAGATTCTGGACCTGGGAATGGGTTCCATTGTCGAACTGGACCGCTTGGCCGGGGAGCCTGTTGATGTCCTTGTCAACGGGAAGGTTTTTGCCAGGGGCGAGGTGGTGGTGATCGATGAAAATTTCGGGATTAAGATTACGGATATCGTCAGTCCGGTTGCCAGAATCAACAACCTACAATAAAGGGATAAGGGGGGGAATTCCATGAGCAAACGGGTATTAGTTGTGGACGATGCGGCCTTTATGCGGATGATGATCAAAGATATTCTGCAGAAGGGCGGCTACGAAGTAGTGGGCGAAGCAGAAGACGGCAAAAGGGCTATTGAAAAGTATAAAGAATTAAAACCGGATCTGGTGACCATGGATATCACCATGCCGGATATGGACGGAATAACGGCGGTTAAAGAGATCCGGAAGATTGACGAGAACGCGGTCATCATCATGTGCAGCGCCATGGGGCAACAGGCGATGGTTATCGATGCGATCCAGGCGGGAGCCAAGGATTTTGTGGTCAAGCCTTTCCAACCGGAACGGGTCTTGGAAGCCATCAAAAAGGTTGTGGGGTAGGGTGAGAAGTAATGGGGGAATTTGAACAAACCGGCGGGCAGGCCGTAAGCGGCGCCTTTGGCATCGGGTACATCGAATATGTCATAATCATCATCGCCTTTTTCGGTGTTTTGCTCTGTATTGCCTGGCTGACCCGTTGGCTGGCAGGAAAAGCCGGCAAGATGCGCGGGCGTTACCTGAGTATCATTGATAGCCTGAGCCTTGGGCCAAACCGCGGTCTATACCTGATTTTATTGGTTGACCGGCTTTTCCTGGTTGGAACCGCCGAACGCTCTGTAAACCTGGTGGCGGAGATTGATGAACCCGGTTTGGTTGATGAGGTATTAAAAAAAGGAGAAGGTTCTCCTTTTCAGCATAATAGAGGCTTTTTTCAATACCTGCAAAGGGTAATTACGCCGGGTGAAGGAAGAGAAGACGGGGGAGGCGATCCGGGGCCGGCAGTAAGAGAGATTCGCGCGAAGATCAGCGATTTACGAAAAAACTCGGACAAGCGGGAAGAAGATGAGTAGGAAACGCACGGGGATTTTCTTCTTACTGGTGGTGCCGGTGCTTCTGGTGGCGGGAACAGTTTACGCACAGCCGGTATTGCCGCAAATCCAGATTGGAGTGGCGGCGGCGGATGATCCGCAAGAAGTGGCGGTGAACCTCCAGATTTTGGCGCTGCTTACCATTTTGTCGCTGGCGCCGTCGATTATTATTATGACAACGGCTTTTATCCGCGTTGTGGTGGTGCTTTCCTTTACCCGCAGTGCTTTGGCTTTGCAACAAACCCCGCCGAACCAGGTGGTTATTGGCCTGGCGCTTTTCCTGACTTTTTTCATTATGGCGCCCACCTGGCAAGAGGTGAACGAGCAAGCCCTCCAACCCTACCTGGCTGGGGAAATCGGGCATGAAGAGGCTTTTTCCGCAGCGGCAGAACCGGTGAAAAGGTTTATGTATAGACAGACCAGGCCAAGGGATCTCCGGCTTTTTATGCAGTTGGCCGAGGAACCCCGGCCAGAGGAACTTGCGGATATACCTTTGCATGTCCTGGTCCCGGCTTTTGTCATCAGTGAGCTAAAAACCGCATTTCAGATGGGTTTTATGCTCTATATTCCTTTTTTGGTCATTGATATGATTGTCGCCAGCACGCTCATGGCCATGGGCATGTTAATGCTGCCGCCGGTGATGATCTCATTGCCTTTCAAAGTGATGCTTTTTGTCCTGGTCGACGGGTGGAACCTGGTGGTGAGTTCGATAATTTCCGGTTTTCGTTAAAGATGCGTCCATGCGTACCGGTGGAGGAGGGATCTGAATGACCGATGTGCTGGTGGTGGAGATCATCCGCGAAGGACTGACCACGATTTTAACGGTAGCCGGGCCGATGCTCATCGTCGGGTTGGCCGTCGGGCTCCTCGTCAGTGTCTTTCAGGCCACCACGCAAATTCAGGAGCAGACCCTCTCCTTTATCCCAAAGATTGTGGCCATCTTTTTGACGATGGCCCTTTCCGGTCCCTGGATCCTCCGGGTTCTGGTTGGTTTTACCGAAAAACTCTTCGCCTATCTGGAACAGGCGGGAAGATGGTGAGGTAGATTCCCTTGACCATCCTGGACTGGACAGAACAGGCCTTTATCCATTTTCTACTGGTAACAATGAGAATTACCGGCCTTTTGACGGCAGCTCCGGTTTTTCAGAGCCGGAACCTGCCGTCCTTGGCCCGGCTAGGCATAGTTCTCTTCATCTCTCTGGTGATCGCCCCGGTGATTCCTGGTACAGCCGGGGTTTCGTCCCTACCGGTCTTGGGTCTCCTCGCCCTCCAGGAGATCCTGGTCGGACTGGTAATGGGTTTTATGGTGAATATGGCGCTGGCAGCGGTCCAGGTTGCCGGGCAATTAATCGACGTCCCCATGGGTTTTGGTATGGTCAACGTCCTGGACCCCCAGCTTGGAATAAGAATGCCGGTAATCGGCCAATTGCAACAAATTATTGCCTTGTGGGTTTTTTTACTGGTCGACGGGCACCATGTGCTTCTCCGGGCTTTGGTAGAGAGTTACCGGCTTTTGCCGGTGGGCGGGACCCCTTTTTTTCTCCGCGGGACCGCCGTGGTGGTCAAGGGTTTTTCCTCCATGTTTTTGCTGGGCTTTACCATCGCCCTGCCCATAGTCGGCGTGCTCTTTCTGACCAGCATCGGCCTGGGGATCTTGGTCCGGCTGATCCCGCAGGTAAATGTCTTTATGGTTGGGTACCCGCTGAAAATTTTACTTGGTTTTATCATGCTCTGGTTAAGTATGGCGGTTTTTTGCCGCTGGTTTGCCGGTTATCTCTCCGGCTCCGGTGAAATCTGGCGGGGACTTCTCCGTCTGATTAGCATAATAGGGAAGGGACCATGATGGACGAGAGAAGAAAGGTCGTTCTTCCGCTTTTCTTCTGGGATTTACAGTTTTTTGCGGAAGAGGAGAAAACCGAAGAGGCGACGCCGCGAAAGAAACGGGAAGCGCGGAGAAAAGGGCAAGTCCCCAGGAGCATGGAGTTCAACTCGGTCCTGGTTGTCCTGGTGGCCTTTGTTGTTATGAACATCTTCGGCGAGTACTTCATCCGCAATCTCTACCGGTTTTTACTCGAGAGTTTCCGGCCGGAGACTTTGAATACCATGGTGGACGAGGTCTCCATCCGCAGCCTCCTCGCCCAGAGGTTCCTTTTTATCCTCACCGCCTTCCTGCCGGTGGGAGGAGCGGTGCTCGTGGCCGGGGTGACCATCAATCTTTTACAGACCAGGGGGGTCTTTAGCGCAGAACCCCTGAAACCCCGCTTCGACCGGATCAACCCGGTGCAAGGGTTTAAGCGGCTCTTTTCCCTCCGGTCCTTGGTGGAACTGGCAAAAGCCCTCTTCAAACTGGGTATAATTGCGGTGATTATTTGGAAGACCTACCGTGAACAGGCCTTGCCACTGGTCGAGACCTCGCTTTTAACCCCGGTCTGGCAGGCGGTGGAGATGACCTGGCGGATGCTTTATAAGATGGTGATACGGATCTGCCTTTTCCTGTTGGTGATGGCGGTTGGCGATTATATGTACCAGCGATATGAGTATTACAAGAGTTTGCGCATGACCAAAAAGGAAGTAAAAGACGAGTACAAACAGACGGAAGGAGACCCGCTCGTCCGCAGCAGGATCCGGCGGGTGCAGCGGGAAATGGCGACAAGGCGGATGATGAGCCAGGTCCCCCGGGCAGATGTGGTGATCACCAACCCAACCCAGATTGCGGTGGCCTTGCGTTATGACCCGGAGGAGATGAGCGCGCCGCAGGTCGTGGCGAAGGGCGAGGGCTTCCTGGCCGAGAGGATCCGCGCCGTGGCCACGGAACACCATGTGCCGGTGGTGGAGAACAAGCCGTTGGCCCGGACGCTTTATAAAACCGTGGACGTGGACGATTATATCCCGCCCCATCTCTACCAGGCGGTAGCGGAGGTACTGGCCTTCATCTACCAGTTACGGGGCGGGCGCCAGGCGCAAGCATGGCAATGAGGGGGTAAAAAATGGCCAACAGCGCAGAAAGAACCATGACTTTGGGCCGGATTTTCCAGGCGGGCGAGATGGTAATGGTGGTTATCATCGTCCTCATCCTGGTGATGCTTTTTATCCCCCTGCACCCGACATTTCTGGATATCCTGTTGACGATCAACATCACGATGGCCTTTTTAATCCTGATGCTGACGATGAATGTCCACGGGGCGCTGGAGTTTTCGATTTTTCCCTCCCTTTTGCTGGTGACCACCCTTTTCCGGCTGGCCCTTAACGTCTCCAGTACCCGCTTGATTTTATTGCACGCCAATGCCGGAAAAGTAATCCAGGCTTTTGGGAATTTTGTGGCCGGCAATAACCCGGTGGTTGGTTTTGTCATCTTCCTCCTTTTGACCGTCATCAATTTCCTGGTCATCACCAAGGGTGCGGAACGCGTGGCTGAGGTGGCGGCGAGGTTCACCCTGGATGCCATGCCCGGTAAACAGATGAGTATCGATGCGGATCTGAATACCGGTTTGATCAATGAGGACGAGGCCAGGGCAAGGCGACGGGAGATTGAACGTGAAGCCGATTTTTACGGGGCCATGGACGGGGCCAGTAAGTTTGTTAAGGGCGACGCGATCGCCGGGATTATTATCACCATAATTAACCTGCTTGGCGGGTTTGTCATCGGCATCCTCCAGCGGGGGATGGACCTGATGGGCGCCCTCAATGTCTACGCCTTGTTGACCGTGGGCGACGGGTTGGTCTCGCAGATTCCGGCCCTCCTCATCTCCACCGCCACCGGGATTCTGGTGACCCGGGCTGCTTCCGAGGCGGATATGGGGACTGACGTTACCGGGCAATTACTGGCTTACCCGAAGATCCTCGGGATCGCCGCGGTTGTTATCGGTCTTTTCGGGCTGGTACCCGGGATGCCCACCATTCCCTTTTTGGCCGTTGCGGCCCTGTTGGGTGTTTTGGTCTACCTTCTCAGCCAGGAAAAACAGAGGGAGGCGGCCCTGGAAAAAGAGGGAGCCCCGGCGGAGGAGGAGGCGGGGTACCGCCCGGAAAATGTGCTCTCGCTTTTGGCGGTCGATCCCATGGAACTGGAGATCGGCTACAGCCTGATTCCCCTGGTTGATAAAACGCAGGGCGGGGACCTTTTCGAACGGGTCAGTATGATCCGCCGGCAGGTGGCACTGGAATTAGGGATTATTTTGCCGCCGATCCGGATCCGGGATAATATGCAGTTATCTCCCAACCAGTATGTGATCAAGATCAAAGGGGTGGAGGTGGGCGCGGGTGAACTCATGCCCAGCCACTACCTGGCGATGGATGCCGGGGGCGTCACCGAAAAGGTGGAGGGGATCAGTACACGGGAGCCCGCCTTTGGGCTGCCGGCAGTCTGGATCTCCGAAAACCAGCGGGAAAAGGCGGAGATGGCCGGTTATACAGTGGTCGATCCCCCTTCCGTGCTGGCCACCCACCTGACGGAGATTATCAAGAATTACGCCCATGAATTGCTTGGCCGGCAAGAAGTGCAGAGTATGATTAACCACCTGCGGAATGACTACCCGGTGGTGGTGGAAGAGTTGGTCCCCGGGCTGATGACTATCGGGGAGATCCAGAAGGTTTTGGCCCGCCTGTTGCAGGAGGGGATTCCCCTCCGCAACCTGGTGACGATCCTGGAAACCCTGGCAGATTACGCCCCGGTGACCAAGGACCCCACGGTCTTGACCGAGTATGTCCGGGCGGCTTTAGCCCGTCAGATTACAAAGATGCTTTCCCCGGACGGGAAGCGGTTACACGTACTGACACTGGCACCAAAGGTGGAGGCGGAGTTTCTGGCCGCGCAAGGAGAAGGAGGAGAAGAACCACGGCCGCTGGAGCCGGCCTGGTTGAACAGTTTCTATGACTCGCTGGGAAGAGAGGTCCGCCGGGTGATGGAGGAGGGTCACAACCCGGTTCTCCTGGTTTCCCCGGCCATCCGGTCGTATGTCCGGAGCGTTGTGGAACGTCTTTTCCCAAAAACAGCCGTCATCTCTTACCAGGAAGTTCTGCCTGAGGTGGAGGTGCATTCATTGGGAATGGTAGGTGCAGGTAAATGAGGGTAAGAAGGTTTGTGGCCGATACAGCGCAGGAAGCGGTGGCAAGAGTCAAACGGGAATTGGGGGATGACGCCCTCATCCTGAACTCCCGTTCTTACAAGGAAGGGGGGTTTTTGGGCCTTTTCGGCAAGAAACGCTTTGAAGTCCTGGCTGCTGTTGATGAAAACTTGCGCAGAAAGGATCTGAAGATCCGGGAGATCAAGACAGGGACGGGACGGCCGGCCATGCCGGGCCAGCAGGAGAATATCTTGCCGGAATTGGAATCACTCCGCAAGGAACTTGGCGAATTGCGCCGGGCCGTGGAAAGCGTCTCCAAACAGGTTTCCCAGGTTCCGGCGGGCGAAGAGAAGGCGGCTGCACCGCAAACCAAGTTCTTTTTCCCGTCTTTCTCACCGGTAAGACTCCTCGGCCGCCCGACGGTAGTGGCTTTGGTTGGCCCAACGGGCGTGGGTAAGACGACGACCATTGCGAAGCTGGCGGCAAATTTTGCCCTCTTTGAAGGGAAATCAGTGGGCCTGGTGACCATCGATACTTACCGGATCGCCGCGGTCGAGCAATTGAAGACCTATGCCGAGATTTTAAACCTCCCGCTGCGGGTGGTCTTCACCCCGGCCGAATTTAAACAGGCCCTTCTTGAGCTTTCGGATAAAGACCTGATCCTGGTGGATACCGCTGGGCGGAGCCAGAAAAACCGGAAACAGATCCGGGAGTTGAGCCAGTTTTTCAACGGGCGCCGGCTGCACGAGACCCATCTGGTGCTCAGTACCAACACTAAACTCGAGGATATGTTGGAAGCAGCCGAGGCCTTCCAGGAAGTCTCCTTTAACCGGGTGATCTTTAGTAAACTTGATGAAACCAGCAACATCGATAACATGTTGGCTTTCTTGGAAAGGGTTCAGGTTCCCCTCTCCTATCTGACGACTGGGCAGAACGTTCCCGAAGATATTGAGGTGGCTTCTCCGGATGTGATAAAAAAGTATATAGGTAAGGAGTACGTCCATGCATGATCAAGCCGAACGGCTTAGAGAACTGGTAAACGGCCGGATAAAGAAAAAAGGGCCTGTCGAATCCAGCGAGTCCACAATCCCGCGTTCGCACCGGCCTGCGGGACACGGGCGCATCATCGCCGTGACCAGCGGCAAAGGCGGGGTGGGCAAGACCAATCTCGCGGTTAACCTGGCTCTGAGCCTTGCTACCCTCGGCCAACGGGTAATCCTGATCGATACCGATCTGGGCTTGGCCAATATCGACTTGGTCTTGGGGTTAACACCCGAATACCATTTGGGCCATTTTTTTGCCGGAGAGCGCAGTTTACGGGAGATCGCCATCGAGGGGCCCTATGGCGTAAAAGTCATCGCGGGCGGTTCGGGTCTGCAGGAGTTGGCAAACTTAAGCGAGCGGCAGATGGAGAGGTGCCTCGAGCACTTGGTCGAGTTGGAAGAGGAGGCCGATTTTATCCTCTTTGATACCGGCGCGGGGATCTCCCATAAGGTGGTCCAGTTTCTTGTCGCCGCCGATGAAGTGCTGGTGGTTACGACTTCCGAACCGACGGCCATTGCCGATGCTTACGGTGTAATCAAGGTTCTTGCCAAAGAAAACCCGCAAGCCCAGGTTTACCTGGTCGTTAATATGGTGCGCCTGGAGAGCGAGGGCAAACAGGTGCTGGAGCGTTTGCAAATGGTGGCGGAGAAATTTTTGGATTTCCCCGTGGAACCGTTGGGGATGGTATTCTATGACGCGCTCGTGCCGAAGGCCGTTAAAAAGCAGGAACCGTTCTTTATGACCCATCCCCAGGCAACCGCTTCCCAAAACATTCTGGGCCTGGCCAAAAAACTGCTGGCCTTTCCCGAATTTCCCGAGAACAGCCCGGGCGGTTTTTGGCGGCGGTTGCTGAGAGAGGCGAGGAGATAAATAGGAATGTGTGGCTGCGGATGAATGAGAAAAAAAACAAAGGAATTACGGAGTGGTTGTAATGAAAATCCAGGAGGGAGATCCCGTCATCCTGGAGATTGAGACCAAAGACGGGGTGAAAAAATTTCGCAGCAGGATATTGAAGATTTATATCTCCGGGTTTGTCATTGCCGAGCCCCTCTATATGGGACGGCCGCTTGATTTGGCAGCAGGCCAAAGGGTTGAAGGGCATATTATGAAGAAAGATGCTGTTTACGGCTTTTCTTCTCTTATCCGCTATGGCGAGACAGAAAGCGGCCGGAGGAGTTTAATCCTGTCCTGGCCGGAAGGATGGAAACGGATCCAGCGGCGCAATGATGTCCGTTTGGAGATCCGGGTCCCTGTTGAGATCTGGGTAGAAGAAGAAACCGGCGAGAAGAAATATATGCGTTTAGTTGAGGGAACGACCAGGGATTTAAGTGCCGGGGGGGCAAAAGTTGAAACCAAAGAGAAGGTCAATGCCGAACAGGTCTTGTTGAGCCTGTTCGTCCCGGACGAAAAAATTTCCCTGCCGGCCAGGGTTTTACGGACTGGTACCTATGTTGCTGTTGATCCCAAGACCAAACAGACGAAGATGTTTTATTGGACCTCCTTGAAATTCCTGGCCATCCAGGAGGAGAAAAAACAGCAGATTTTGAGGTTTATTTTCCAAAAACAGCAGGAATTAAGGTTTAAAGGTTTAATTTAACCATCCAGGAGGTGTAGGGCCAATGGAAATCTCCGATTACCTACGGGTATTTATGGACGAATGCCAGGAGCATTTACAGTCCTTAAACAGTGCCCTCTTGGAGCTGGAAAGCCATCCGGGAAATGCGGAGATCTTGAATTCCATTTTCCGCTCGGCGCATACGGTTAAAGGCGCCTCGGCCACTATGGGCTTTAACAAGATGGCCAGCGTAACGCATGCCATGGAAGATATCTTGGGGTTGTTGCGCCGGGGTGATCTGGAGGTAACGCCGGAGATCATCAACCTGCTCTTTGATGCCGTGGATGTTTTGGAGGTCCTGGCCAGGGGGATACCTGAAGGGCGGGAGGCGGATATAGAAATAACCGGGATTTTGCAGCGGCTCAAGGAGTATTCCTCTTCGGAGCAGAAGACGCCTACTGCCAAGGACCGGCGGCGGAAATTGGACCTGCGATATACCAAAGAAGAAAAGGAACAGATCAAAGAGCGCCTGACAGAGACGAAGAAACTCTACCATATCCATGTTTTCTTAAAAGAGGATTGTCTCCTCAAAGGGGCGCGGGCCTTTATGATCCTGCGGGAAGTCGAGAATATGGGGGAAATAGCTAAAACCATCCCCTCCGCCAAGGAATTGGAGGACGAGCAGTTCCGGTTTGATTTCATCATCGGTTTACTTAGTGAAGAGCCGGTGGAGAAAGTGGTTGCCGCCATAGAAAAGGTTCTGGATGTTGAAAAAGTGGAAGGAACTGCTGTTTCCATCGATGAGATACCCGATGAACGCCGGGGGTATGGGGACTTTGTTCTGCAGGAGAAAAAAGAAGCGGATGAGCCGGCCCAGTCGCGCCTGGGAACGACCTCCCTTACCGTGCGGGTGGACATCCGCAAGCTTGATGAATTGATGAACCTCGTGGCCGAGTTGGTGATTAACCGTGGCCGGCTGGAACAGATCAGTTCCGAATTGCAAAACCGGGAATTGGAGGAGAGTGTGGAGACCTTAAACCGCCTCCTCTTGCGGTTGCAGGATGACGTCTTACAGACCAGGATGGTCGCGGTGGAACATGTCTTCTCCCGCTTTCCCCGGCTGGTCAGGGATCTCACCCGGAGAGCAGGCAAACAGGTGGATTTGGTGATTACCGGGGCGGATACGGAGTTGGACCGGACAGTCATCGATGAAATCGGCGATCCCTTGGTCCATATCATTAGAAACGCACTGGATCACGGGATCGAAGCCCCGGAAGAAAGAAGAGCCGTGGGGAAGCCGGAAACCGGGCGGTTGGAAGTTAACGCTTACCAAGCAGGAAACCAGGTGATTATTACCGTCAGCGACGACGGGAAAGGCATTGACCGGGAAAAAGTCGCCCGGGTCGCTTTGAACAAAGGATATATCACCGAGGAAAAACTGGCGGAGATGAGTGAGGAAGAGATTATCAACCTCCTCTTCCTGCCCGGCTTCTCGACCAGCGAAAAAGTGACCGATGTTTCCGGAAGAGGCGTGGGGATGGACGTGGTCAGAGAGCGGATTACCGCCTTGGGCGGGACAGTGCGGGTGACAAGCCAGCGGGGAGAGGGGACAACCGTCACCATCCAGCTCCCGTTAACCCTGGCAATTATCCAGACGTTGATGATCGAGGTGGGTTCGGAGATTTATGCTATCCCCACCACCCTGGTGGAGCAGACGATCAGTGTCAACCGGAATGAGATCCACCGCTTGCACCAGCAGGAGGTAACAACCTGGCGCGGGGAGGTCCTTCCCCTCGTCCGCTTGCAGGATGTTCTTGAGGTTGAAGACGCCAAAAACCTGGAATATGATGAACTGGACGTAGTAATTGTTCGTAACGGCGAACGGCGGTTGGGGTGTGTGGTGGACACCCTGCTTAGGCCGCAGGACGTGGTCATCAAATCCCTCGGTGACTACCTTGGGAGTATTCCGGGGATTGCCGGCGCCACTATCCTTGGTGACGGCCGGGTGGCGCTCATTCTTGACCTGCGGAATGTGGCATAAAAAAAGTGGGTGCGAACACGCCCCGGGCGGGGCTCGTACCAAATCTTATATAATTTTATTAGAGGGGGGTCAGCTATGGAAGAGAACATAAGAGAAAAAGGGAAAGAGAGAGAAGAAGTCAGAGATGAAGAACTGCTCCAACTGGTTCTGTTTAGACTGGGAGATGAGGAATTCGGGGTAAATATCCTCCAAGCCCGGGAGATCGAAAAACTGGACCAGGGTCTGACCAGGGTACCGAAGGCGCCGCCTTTTGTCGAAGGCGTGATCAATCTTCGCGGTGAGATTATTCCCATTGTTGATCTGAGGAAAAGGTTTGGTCTGACCCTTCCTCCCCTCGGTTATGATTCACGGGTGATCATTGTCGAGGTGCGGGGCGCGCCTGTGGGAATGCTGGTTGATGCGGTGGTGGAAATTATCCGGATCCCGGTTTCCGCTGTCGAACCGCCTCCGCCGATCACCAAAGGGGTTGATGCCCAATATCTGGCCGGCGTAGCCAAAGTGGGGGACCGGCTGATTGTCCTCTTAAATCTGGACAAGGCCCTTAGTCCGGAAGAATCACAAGAACTGGCCGAAGCTGAATTGGGGGACGCATAATGGGCCTACTAGATTTAACGCCTTTACAAAAGGATGTCATCAAGGAAGTCAGCAATATCGGAGCAGCCCATGCGGCAACAGTGCTTCACCAGTTGCTTCATGAAAAGGTGAGCATGACTGTGCCCGAGGTTAGTGTGGTGGCCCTGAGCGATATCTGTGAGGTCTTGGGACAACCGGAAGACCCGATGATCGGGGTTTATCTCCGGGTTTTCGGTGATGCGCCCAGTAAAATCCTTTATCTTTTCCCAAGGGAAGAAGCGCTTTTTTTGGCCGGTTTGTTACTTACAGAAGAAGACCGGCAGGATAACGGCGATACTCTAGGGGAATTGGAGGTATCGGCGTTAAAGGAGATCGGTAATATCCTGACCGGCGCTTATGTTTACGCCTTTTCCAGTTTCACCGGGTTAAATATGCTTTCTTCAGTGCCGGCATTGACCTATGACATGGTGGGGGCAATCCTTAATACGGTTCTGGTTGACCTTGGCGCAACCGATGACTATGCCCTGCTGATCGAGACAAAACTGAGGGCTTGTGAGGTGAATATTACCGGGCATTTCTTCCTGGTGCCTGACCCTGGAACATTGGCAATAATCTTAGATGCGTTAGGAGTGAAAGGTCAATGGCCGAACTCATCCGGGTCGGCATGTCCGAAATAGCAGTTTCCCGAAGCCCGGATGTACTGGTGGCAATCGGTCTGGGTTCCTGTGTAGGAGTTTGTTTCTACGACCCGGTGCTCAAATACGGGGGTATGGCCCATGTCATGCTGCCTGACAGCGCACAGATTCTCGGGACGGGAGCAGAAATAACCAAGCCGGGTAAGTTTGTGGATACTGCTCTTCCGGAAATGCTAAAGAAAATGACGGAAATGGGCGCCCTCGCTTCGCGCTTGGAGGTGAAGATTGTCGGCGGCGCCCAGATGTTTAATTTTAACGGGGGAAACGACAAGTTGCAGATCGGCCCGCGCAATGTGGAAGCAATCGAAAAGATGCTGGAAAAGATGAATTTGAAACTGGTCGCCAAGAATACCGGGGGAAACCATGGCCGGTCCGTCAGGTTTGACCTTGCCACAGGGACCGTAACGGTGAAAATGTTAAATTCACCGGATATTATTATTTAAAGAAAAGGGATTGGAAAATAAATGTTGAAATATATAAATATATAAAACTGTATGAAAATTTAATTACATGCGCGTTCAATAAGAGTGAGAACTACCCAGGATTGTTTCATCCGCAGGCCTTTCGCGTATTATGCGCCTGCCGCATATAATGCGCACCCTCCTGGAACCGGAAGACAATCCTTTTGAGTCTGGAGGAAAACACGATGGATAAAAAACGGGAAGAGCAATACTGGGAGGAATACTTACGCACAGGCTCACAAGAAGCCCGGCAGGTTTTGATCGAGGAATATGCGCCGCTCGTTAAGTATGTGGCTGGGCGGGTTATTACCGGCTTTCCCTCGAATGTGGAATTTGACGACCTGGTCAGCTACGGGATTTTTGGGTTGATCGATGCCATTGACAAGTTTGACCCTGCGCGGGGTATTAAATTCGAAACCTACGCCATTTCCCGGATAAAAGGCGCGATTTTGGACGGTTTGCGGAGCAATGACTGGGCGCCCCGCTCTATACGGCAAAAGGCCAAGCAATTGGAGAAGGTCTGTGCGGAACTGGAGAACCGGTTAGGGCGATATGCCACAGACCAGGAGATAGCCGAAGCCTTACAGATCTCCCTCGAAGAATACCACCGTTTACTGAATGAAGTCAGTTGCACCACCCTTTACTCCCTTGATGAATACTGGTTGTCACGAACCGTTGATGATGAAAGTGTCAGGGTGTTGGATTTAATCGAGAATGTGGAAAGCGCGGATCCGGAAAAACAAATAGAGATTATGGAGTTAAAATCGGAACTGGCAAAGGCCATTGATGCCCTGCCCGAAAGGGAGAAGATGGTGATTACCCTCTATTATTATGAGGGGTTGACCCTGAAGGAGATCGGTGAAATAATGAGTATTTCCGAGTCACGGGTGTCACAGATCCATACAAAAGCCGTTTTCCGGCTGCAAGGGCGGTTGGCTAGGTGGAAATCGGTCCTCAGTCTTTTGTAAGCGGACGAAGCAAACGGAGGAGGAAGCAAAATGGCGGAAGGAGAGAAGAAGGCTCGGGTTAAAATTGAGCTGACACCCGATAAGATGCGGGCGTTTTTGGAGATTGACTCGCCTGACCCGAACACGGCCTGGCCTGCTTATGACGAGGTTTTACAGGAAGTAAAAGAAGCCGGTGTTACTTACGGGCTGAAAGAGATGGTAATCCGGAGGGTTGTTGAGGAAAAGGTCGCAAGCCCGGTCTTGATCGCCGAGGGAAAACCACCGGTGAAAGGGGAGGACGCCTCCATCAAGTTTCATTTTGAAACTGAACGGGGAAAACTCATCCCCAAGGAGATGGAGGACGGCAGTGTTGACCACCGGGAGCTTTCTCTCATTCAAAACGTGCGGAAAGGCCAGGTTTTGGTGGAAAGAAAGCCTCCCACCCAGGGGATACCCGGGCGGAACGTCCTGGGTGAGGAGTTGAAAGCCGCCGCCGGTAAAGATGTTTTCCTGGTCGCCGGGAAAAACACCTACTGGGAGGATGAGAACAAAGAACGGCTGATCGCGGCGATCGACGGCCAGCCCTCTATGGTCGGGCGGAAAATCTCCGTTCTTAACGTATACCATGTCCCCGGGAATGTGGGGTATGCAACGGGAAATATTGATTTTGCCGGCAGTGTGGTTATCCGCGGTGATATCGAAAACGGTTTTGTGGTCAAGGCCGAAGGGGATGTGACCGTTGGCGGCAATGTGGAAGGCGGTTCAATCTATGCCGACGGGAATATCACCATTCGCGGGGGGATCGCCGGTCAGGACAAGACGGTTATCGAATGCAAAGGGAATCTGTACGTCCGTTATATTGACCGGGCCAAAATTGAGGTGGAAGGCGAGATTAAATGTAGAGACGCCATCCTCCACAGCCAGGTCAATGCCGGGCAAAAGATTACCCTGGAAAGCAGGAAGGGCATGGTGATGGGCGGCATGGTCCGCGCCCGCGACGAAATTGAAGTCCAGGTTTTGGGGTCGCGCATGGGGACAGCCACCGAAGTTGAGGTGGGAACCAGCCCCGCGCTCCGGAAAGAACTGATTGAACTGGAGAAACAGATCACCGCTATGGAAAGGGAACTGGACAAAGTGGAGAAAGCCTTGGCCATACTGAGCAAGCAGGGCTATGACCTTCCTCCGGAGCGGGAAGAATTAAGGGCCAGGCTGACCCGGACCTCGTTTTATTTGAAAGCCGAGTTACGGAAGCTCACCACCAGGAGGGACGAGTTAAACGAAGAAATCTCCGGGCCTAATGCGGAGAAAGGACGGATCAAGGTCAGGCAAAGAATTTACCCGGGCGTTAAAGTGACGATCGGAAATGCGGTGCGTATCTTCAAGGATGAAGTGCACTACGCGGTCTTGACGTATGATGATGGAGAGGTGGAGATCCAGGCGTACCGCTAAGGGGGTAATAATATGGTACAGCCTATTGATCTGCAGGTGTTGCTTAACCGGGCGTTGGAAGTCCAACGCACACAAGCGGTAACCCTCCGGCAACCAGTGGAAGAGAGCGAGAACTTCAAGAACCGCACCAACCAAGAGATCGAAGAAGAGGAACGTCAAGTCCGGAGAAAAAAGGAGAAAGTCCACGGAAGGGTCGAAGAAGAGAAAAACCGTTTCCGGGGGAGAGACAGCCGGGACGGACAGAAGAAGAAACGGCAGGGTGCTGCAGATACCAAAAAACACTGGCCGGGAAAGGAAAAAGGGCAACTCATCGATATGGAAGTATGAATTGTCCGGATGCGCCGGTGTATCCGTTGTCGCGGTGGGGAGAGGTGAGGCATGGCCGGAGAAAATTTCTTTTTTTTCTGCATAGCGTTCCTTTTGTTCTTGAACTTATGGGCGAGGATAAAAAACCGCCGGCGCCTGGCCAAAGTAAACTCGCGTATCCGGCAATTGGAAGAGTTGCTCCTGGAGGTCTGCGCTATTCTCGAGGAAAACCGGGAAAAAGAAGAACCGGCAGCCTCCCGTGTTGCCCGGTTGGCGGCGGCGAAAGAACCGGAAGACCTTGTTGAACAGGTAGAACCGGCAAAACCGGACGAACCGGAGAAACCTCAAGAAGCGGGAGAACCTGAAGAGGGGATAACTTCCTTGTCGCCCGCAGCCGGGAAGGAAGACCGGGACCGCCCGGCAGGAAAAAAGGCGGCAGTAGGGGAAGAGCCAGCCAAAGGAGAAGAGAGGGATAAAGAAGAAGGGCCGGCGTCCGCAGGCGGCGGGAGCGGGGGCGAGAAACCCATCCCACCGGAACAACAGGCGGCCGATCGTCGCCGTCAGGTACTGGACCTTTATCACCAGGGGATGCCGGTGAAAGCCATCGCCCGCCGGATCGGCATGGGCCAGGGTGAAGCCCAGCTAATCATCGATCTCTATGGCCGCCGCGGGAAATAGGGGCAAAGCGGGTGCATCCCGGTTTTGATGCCTGGGTCGTGGGTGTGCGTATACACAAGTTGCATACGCCATGGAATAGGGGGAGCGTTAATGCTTCAGTTTGAGGTAGAAAACCAGCAATTTGCTTCAATTAAAGTTATCGGGGTCGGCGGTGGCGGGTCCAACGCGGTCAACCGGATGATTGAAGCCGGTGTCAAAGGAGTTGAATTTATCGCCATTAACACGGATGCACAGGCCCTGTTACGGTCGAACGCCGATATCAAATTGCGGATCGGCGATAATATAACCAAGGGATTGGGCGCCGGCGCCAACCCCCAGATTGGGCGCCAGGCGGCGGAGGAGAGTAAAGAGGAGATCCGGGCGGTGGTGGAGGACGCGAATATGGTCTTCATCACTGCGGGAATGGGGGGAGGAACCGGTACGGGCGCAGCGCCGCTCATTGCGGAGTTGGCCCGGGAAGCCGGGGCCTTGACCGTCGGCGTAGTCACCAAGCCCTTTAACTTCGAAGGGAAGATCCGGAAAAAACAGGCGGAAGAAGGGGTCAGGGCTTTAAAGGAAAAAGTGGATACTTTGATTACCATTCCCAATGAACGCCTGTTGCAAATCGCCGATCGCAACACCTCATTCGTTGAGGCCTTCCGCATGGCCGATGATGTTCTCCGCCAAGGGGTTCAAGGCATCTCCGACTTGATTATTATCACCGGCTTAATAAATGTGGATTTTGCGGATGTCAAGACCATTATGGCCGATGCCGGGTCCGCATTGATGGGGATTGGCACGGCCAGCGGCGAGAACCGGGCGGTGGAAGCGGCAAAGAACGCCGTGAGCTCACCCCTGCTGGAGACATCAATCGAAGGGGCAAAAGGGGTACTGTTGAATATAACCGGCAGTTCCAACATGGGACTCTTGGAAATTAATGAAGCGGCAGCCTTTATTACCGAGGCCGCCGATCCGGACGCCAATATTATTTTCGGTGCGGTAATCGATGAATCACTGGGGGACGAGATCAGGATCACGGTAATCGCCACCGGCTTCGGCAAGGAGAAATTACACCGCTTAGGCCTGGAAGACCTGCATATTCCAGGGCTTGGTGAAAACGAGGATCTGGATCTCCCGGCGTTCTTGAAGAAGAAGATCTAAAACGGATAAGAACCGGAAAACTAACCGGATAAGAACCGGGAAAATACTTATGCCTTCATGGTTAAAACCGGACGAAATGGCCCGCGCCACGCGCGCGAAACGGCCATTTTCGCTTTTTTGGGCAGATTTCGGCAAAAAACCGCATATTCCGGGAAAAACCGCTTCATCTTTTTCACCGCTTAAAAAGGAATACCGGTTTTGAGCGGTAGTTTATATAATTGAACCGCCCGGGAGGGTGAGGGGAGATACGGATGGTGCGGGAGGTCTTTATTGACCAGTGGATTACCGGGGCGATGATGAGTTGGTTGATGAACACATTGCTGCTCTGGGCGACCGGCCGGATCATAAAGAAACCGGTCCGGTGGTGGCGGCTGGCCGGCGCCGGCTTTATCGGTGGCCTCTATCATTTCGGCTTTTGTTACCGGTGGGAATTGGGGCTTGTTGGCAAAGGAGAGATCCTTATTTTTACCGCCACAGGCTTTCTCTTGCTGGTTTTGGCTTTTCTGCCCCTCTCCCCGAAAAAACTGGCGAAAACCGCCGGGATCTTCTTTCTCTTGGCTTTCCTCACTGCCGGCCTGACCTCTGCCGTCTATTATTTATCCTGGTATTCCTGGGGCTTATATCCGGGGGCAGGCGGGATTCTTCTGATCAACCTTTTTGCCCTTTTTTTCCTGGGCGAACTGGGGTGGGGACTCCTGCACCGCCTGGTTTGGGAACGGAGTTGCCTGATCCCAATCCGCCTTTCCTTTGCCGGGAAAACCAAGGAAATGGTGGCCCTGCTGGATACCGGGAACTTACTGGTGGACCCGCTCACAAAAACCCCGGTTGTTCTGGTCGAGGCCGCGGCGTTGCAAGATATTATCCCGGAGAGGATTGCCAAGCTATCGTCGGCTGTCTTTGCCGGTGATTTTTCTTCCTGTTCCGACTGGGACCTTGATGGCGGCTGGGCGAAAAGGGTTAGGCTGCTCTCTTTTACCGGCGTCAGTAAAACAAAAGGATTTATGCTGGGGTTGCGCCCCGATGAACTGCTGATTCGCGCGCACGCGCGCGAGGAGAAGG
>JAAYGG010000066.1 GCA_012727895.1 Bacillota bacterium | reverse complement strand
TTAAGGATAAGCAAATTAGCAAAGTATATGAGATTAATGATCTTCCCTGGTTTGAAATTGCCGAAGTATCTTTATCCCGGTTTGCTCAAGCAGGGGAAGAGAAGGTCGAATTCTGGAGCCTCCGGCCTACTGATTTAAAACTCTATAAGATGGTTGCCATTAGACAAGATACAGAAATAATTAAGGAAAATGGCCAAGACGTTGAGACGGTTCAAATAAAGGTAACGGTGCCTGGGTTTGCCTCGTTATTTTGGAGCGTCAAATACTGGTTTAGAAAGTCTGATGGAGTATATATCAGATACGAAGGGGTAAGAGGCGGCCCCGGTACGCCAAAAACCATTGTGGAGCTTATTAAGTAAAGCCTGGGAGGGTTTGCATAATGGCCTTACCTCCAGGATCTATGACCATTATATAAACCTCAACAAGAAAATAAGTTGGAGTTTTCGGGAGTTTGGCGATCTGCAGACATCCAACTTAAAGATTATTAAAATTACTTTGATGTAAAAAAATCAAAAAGAAAGGAGGTGCAATGTTTAGGATGCATAAATCAAAACCTCCTCTTTTAGGGCAAGCCAAAATGGATGTTGGTATTTTCGTTAGCGCTTATCCTCGCTATTATTCCGGGTTGCAATGGGAACGGTGGAAACGGTGGAAGCGATGGGAATAATGGAAACGGGAACGGTTCTTCAGGGAATTTCTCCCCATCATCAAGAGTCCTAAAAACCTCATTGAGCCGGGTGGTGGGATATGATGTTGAGAATTTGTTGAGTTGTTATCCCGGTTTACAGCAGAAGCGTCAGGAACGGCGCTCTTTTTTATGTACCTTTTATGGCGCATTTATGTGCCTATACCTAGTGGGAAGAAAAAGAGGAGTTTGAGCTGGATGGTAGAATAAAGCAAGTATGAATACGAAGATGACGCTTGAAGAGAAGATTGCCCTGTGCGATGGGGAAAATTGCTGGGAAACTAGGGGCTTCCCCCAATACGGGATCCCGTCCATGTTCATGTGCGACGGGCCCCACGGCTTGCGTAAACAGGATGATCGCGGCGAGCATGCGGGCATCCATGAGTCGCGCCCGGCCACCTGCTTCCCGACGGCGGTCACCACCGCCTGCAGCTGGGATGTGGAGCTGCTTGGCAGGATCGGCGCGGCGATTGGCGAAGAAGCGGCAGACCAGGGCGTCGGCGTGGTTCTGGGCCCCGGGCTGAACATCAAACGCAACCCCTTGTGCGGCCGGAACTTCGAGTATTTCTCCGAAGACCCCTACCTTGCCGGGAAACTGGCGGCAAGCTTCGTCAGGAACTTGCAGAAAAACGGCGTTGGCGCCTGTCTTAAACATTTTGCCTGTAACAACCAGGAATTCAAACGTTTTGTCTCCGATTCCATCCTCGACGAGCGGACGCTGCGGGAGATTTATCTGACTGCTTTTGAGATTGCCGTGCGCGAGGGAAAACCGAAAACCGTTATGTGTGCATACAACAAAATTAACGGTGTCTACTGCAGTGACAACGAGAAACTGCTCACCGGTATTTTGCGGGACGAATGGGGTTTTGATGGCCTGGTCATGACCGACTGGGGCGCCATGAACGATCGCATAGCGGCCTTCCGGGCCGGCTGCGACCTGAACATGCCCGGTGGGAGCAACTACATGGCCGGGGATGTCCTGGCCGCTGTTGCCCGCGGTGAACTGGACGAAGCCGACATCGACCGCAGCGTCCGGCGCATTACAAGGCTGGTGCAGGCGGCGGAAGAGGCGTTGAAAAAGAAGACCCCCTGCGAATCGCGCGCGCACGCGCGCGACGACGCCCACCATGAACTGGCGCGGAACGCCGCTGAACAAAGCGCGGTCCTGCTTAAAAACGAGGATAACATCCTGCCCCTCAAGGCGGAACAGAAGATCGCCGTTCTCGGCGAACTGGCAAAGACCATGCGCTACCAGGGGGCGGGATCGAGCCATGTCAACCCAACCCGGCTGGTCCACCCCGCCGATGTTCTCGAAAACACCGTCAGTGTGGAAGAAGCGGATGTGGCGGTGGTCTTCACGGGCCTGCCCCCGGAATACGAGGGCGAGGGGTTCGACCGGGACCATATGAAAATGCCGCCGGAGCAGATAAAGCTCATCGAGGAGACGGCGGCGAAGAACCCCAACACCGTGGTCGTGCTCTTCTGCGGCGCACCGGTGGAGACGCCATGGGCCGACAAGGTGAAAGCCATCTTGTATATGGGCCTGCCGGGCCAGGCCGGCGGCGAAGCAGCAAAAAACCTGCTGTACGGTTTGGCAAACCCCTGCGGTAGGCTGGCCGAAACCTGGCCGTTAAGATATGAAGACTGCCCGTCGGCGGCTTATTACCCCCAGCGGGACGGCCAGTACCGGGAGGGGGTTTACGTCGGCTACCGTTATTACGACAAAGCCAATGTCCCTGTCCGCTGGAAGTTCGGTTATGGCTTGAGTTACACGGAGTTTGCCTACACCAACGGGCGCATCGAAAAGCATACGGGCGGGGAAACAGTTCGTGTCACGGTGACAAACACCGGCAGCTGCGCCGGCGCGGAAGTGGTAGAGCTCTATCTCGCCCCGCCGCAGGACGGGATCCACCGCCCGGTCCGGGAATTGAAACGTTTTGCAAAAGTCCATCTCCAGCCGGGCGAGAGCAGGGAGGTCAGTTTTGACCTGGATGAACGCTGCTTCGCTATTTGGGATGATGGCTGGAAGGCACCAAAAGGCACATACAGGATTCTTGTGGGCGGTAACCCCGACCAACTGACAGAAGCCGGGACTATTGAAAAAGCCGGCGAAGATTTCCCGGTCCCCGATTGGCAGCCAGGTTCGTGGTATGAAAAACCGGCCGGCTCCCCGTCCTTGGAGCAATGGGAGAGAATGCTCGGCCGGAAGTACGTACCCTATACCCCGCAAAAAGGGAAGTTCACCAAGAACGATACGATCGCGGATATGAAAGACTATTCACTGGTCATGCGGTTCTTGTATTGGAGCGTGAAAAAGAACATTTCCAAGAAGGCAAAGCCCGGCACGCCGGAGTACCGGATGATTATGGAGTCCAGTGTAGGAGGCCCACTGCGCAACATACAGATTTCCGGCGGGATGAAAGACAATGTAGCCAAAGATCTGCTGGCGACGGCGAACGGCAGATTTCTTCGCGGATTAAAGCTTTTGCTGAAGCGAGAATAAAGTGACGAAGTACCCGTCAAAAACCCCATGCGAGGGTACGCGCAAAAGAGATGATAGATGATACTCAGTACCGGTGAATTTAAAAAGACGTGCAGGACTAGGCGAAAACGGGGTTGTCGGCGGGGCAATAGGGAGAAAGCCAAAATTTCATCTGGGATATCTTGCCGGTTTATGGCAGGAAAAATAAAGTTTATGAAGAATATTACAAAAATACTAAAAAATATATATGATCGAAGTGTAAAAGATTTTATTACACCCGGGATGGTAAGTTATGAGTATCAAAGTTAAATTCAGTGAAAATAGACTAATCATAATGTTTCCTTATTCACCGGAATTGGTGGAAAAAATCAAAACAGTTCCCGGACACCGGTGGCACCCTCAGGAGAAAGTTTGGAGCATCTATAGTACCAGGGAGGCGGTTATAAAGTTTTTTTCTGTTTTTTCAAAAACGGAGCTTGAGATTGATGATTCAGCGATACCTTTGGTTTCAAAATATATACCTTTATCCTCCTGGGAAAATACCATTAGAATGTTTGAGGAAGACCTTAAGCTCCGCGGATACAGTCCGGAGACCCGTAAGGCATATGTTGGACATGTAAAACGTTTTGCTAGATTTATCGGGGTACCTCCAAATAGAACAGAAGAAAAACATATCAAAGAATACCTGTTGTTTTTATTGAATAAGAAATGCTCACACTCCTTTATCAATCAGACAGTAAGCGCATTAAAACTTTTTTTTAGCCGTATACTTGGCAAGTCTGAAATTGTTTTTAATTTACCCCGTCCTAAGAGAGAAAAGAAACTACCGAATGTTATAAATATGGAAGAGTTTTGGGCAATTCTTAAAGCCGTCAAAAATTTAAAACACAGAGCTATCATTCTCTTGACATACTCCTCCGGGCTTCGTCTTAGTGAGGTTGTTAACCTTAAGATTAAGGATATTGACGTTGAACGGGGGTTAATCCACATTCGGCAGGCTAAAGGCAGGAAAGATCGTTATACAGTACTTTCCCAGGCTGCATGGCAAATAATTAATGTATATATTAACAATTTTGCCCCGCGAGATTGGTTGTTCCCCGGGGCAAATCCAGAACAACACCTAAGCAAGCGTTCGGTACAAAAAGTTCTTGAACAGGCTTGTCTAAAAGCAGGATTACAAAAAGCGGTTTCGCCCCACACATTACGACACAGTTTCGCTACACATCTTTTGGAAAGCGGAACCGATTTGCGATACATTCAAGAGCTTTTGGGACATGCAAGCACGAAAACTACAGAGATATACACCCATGTAAGTAAGCATAATATTGAAAAGATAGAGAGTCCATTGGATAAAATAGTAAAAGAGCAAAAAGGAACTAAGGATATTTTAGATTTCCTTTAATTCTTCAAGAGGGGTATTCACGAAATAATTCGCTAAACATACCGATATAGGGAAATTCGCGAAGTAATTCGCGAACCATACCAAATCTACTGTATTCACGAAATACGTGAATACAGTAG
>JAAYGG010000065.1 GCA_012727895.1 Bacillota bacterium | reverse complement strand
TTTTTACTGGGATGGAACGTCTCTCCCCCTTTGGGTCTTTTAAACGCAGGCACGCTGTGTACCCACGTCATTAAACAAAATAATAATAGCAAACTTAAGGGTAAAAGTCAACAAGGAAAAAATAATTTTTTCTGCAGTTAACAGCTGTTAAAAACCAAATGAAGCAGGGGGTTTCAACAATTTGCCTTCGCAGTCTCAAAACCGTAACATCCGGAGAAATAACCACCCCGGGCTAAACCACCCCGGTCTTCAGGGGAAACCAGCCCGTGCCCGTTGCTTCTAAGCAGCCGGCGACCGGCATATCTTTTTACTGCCAAAGACGAAGGCAACGCCTGCCCGTAAGGATACGGGATCGTAAGGAGACCGGATAAAGGAGTGAAGGCACGGTGACCCGGCCCCCTGTTTTTCTGGCCATCATATCACCGCGGGCAGTTTTTCGGGTGCTGGCAGTGGCTGGCTTCTGCTTTTTCCTCGGGTGGCAGCTGGCGGGGAAGGATGAGCCGCTCCGGACAACGGTCCCTTTACCGGGGTTGGTCACAGGAAAGACGGTGGTGATTGATGCCGGCCATGGAGGCCGGGACCCCGGCGCGGTGGGGAAGACCGGTCTGACGGAAAAGGAGATCACCCTGGATATTGCCCTGAGGCTGCGCCGCCTCTTTTCCCGGGTCGGGGTCTATGTGGTGATGACCAGGGAAAAGGATCAGGATTATGGGGATACGGGCGACCTCTCCCGCGGTACCAGGAAGAGCCGGGATCTGGCCTACCGGGCCGGGCTCGCCAACGCAAGCGGGGCCGATCTCTTGCTGAGCATCCACGTGAACAGCTTTCCCCAGTCCATCTGGTCCGGCGCCCAGTGTTTTTACTATGCGGGGAACCCGGAGAGTAAGGAGCTGGCCAACGCCATCCAGGATGAACTGGCGGCCCGGCTCGGGCCCAACCGGCGCCGGCCGGTGGCCGCCGATTACCTGATGTTGAAGGCCACCCGGATGCCGGCGGTCACCGTGGAGGTGGGTTTTATCTCCAACCCCCGGGAAGAAAGGCTGCTGGCGGATGCGGCCTACCGTGAACAACTGGCGGAGGCGATCTTCGCCGGCGCCGTCGCTTATTTCCTCCGCCAACGGGAACGGGCCGGGAGCTTGCCGGTGATCCGGCAGGAAGAGCCGTCACCGGCCGGGTTGCCGCCTGTGTCGTCGCTTGCGCCCGCTCCGGAACTGCCGGCCACCGCCCGTCTTTATTTTGCCGTCCCGGAGAACAAAGGCCCGGAGCTGCGGGCGGAGGAAAGAGAACTGCCGGACCGGGCGGAATCCCGGCCGGCCCTGGCCCGCTGTCTTTTGGAAGAACTCTTTGCCGGACCCGGGGAGAAAAGCCTCTTGCTCCCGGCGGTGCCGCCTGGGGGCTGGCTCCGGGAACTCCGGGTCAATGGGAAGACAGCGGTGGTTGATTTAAAGGCGGAGTTGGAACCGGCGGTGCAGGGAGGAACCGCGGAATTACTGGCTGTTTACAGCATCGTCAATACCCTCGCCGTCAACCTGGACCTGGAGACTGTGACCCTCCTGGTAGCCGGGGAGAAGGGGAGGACCCTGGGCGGCCACTTGGTCCTGGGCGAGCCCCTTACGCCCCGGTTTGATTTAATTGGAGAAAACAGATAAAAAAGGAAAAAGAAGGCGTAGCGTCGAACCTCTCTTCCACAAAGAGGAAACGGAGGGGAAGAGGGGTGAAAAGGGTGAAAAAAGGGGCGCTGCTTAAAGGGCTGCTGCTTGCCGGCGGTCTTCTTTTGTTCAACCCCGGCGTGGCCGGGGCCGCCTGGCAACCGGGGAATTTGACCTGGAAAAATAAGTACCAGGAGGAAGAGGGTTTTTTCACCCGGGCGGCTTACAGTTTCGGGTACCGGACCCGGGATCTCCGCTGGAACTGGCGGCTGGTATATAACGAACCCTCTGCCGACGACCGCCTTTCTTTCCTGCGGACGGAGGCCCGGAAGCGGGCCGGCGGCAACTGGTGGTACGGGGGGTGGGGGCGGTTTGCCACCCAACCGGCCTGCAATTACCTGGGAGCCCGGCTCTTCTTGGAGAATACCAGTCGCCGTGGCTGGTCCGGCCGGTTATGGGGGGAAGGGGAAGAACGGATGATCCGGGCCCGCCCGCATCTTTCTTCCCGCCTGGACGAATACTCCTACCGGGAAGCCGGGGCCAGGATCCGGCTGCGGTGGGCAGGCTTCTCCTGGCTGGGTGAGCTCAAAGGGAGGGAAAAGGAGTACCGGCGGTTGGTTAAGAATTCCTGGCGCAAACTACAGTTGGAAACCGGCGGTGAACACCGGTGGGGCGGGAACTTTTTTTCCCTGCGCTACCGGGAGAGCACTGGGGTCTACCCGGAGAACGCTTGGAAAAACGAGTGGGGCAACTACTGGAACTTCCGGTGGGAATGGAAGATCAACGACCGTACCCACCTGGTGACCAGGGGTTCCCGGCTTTTCCGGGAGTGGGGGGAGGGCAAACAGCGGGAGGAGTGGGAGCTCACCGGGATTCTGGAGTGCCCCCGTTCCCCGGAGATGACCGTCGGTTGGATGCTGGCGTACAGGAAAGCCGTGCGCCGGGACTACTGGGAGTACGATCCCGATGACGAAGAGGAGGAGCGGGAGGAACCGGGATTCCGGGCCGGCCTGCGCTGGCAGCGGGTTCTTCCCGGGTGCCGGGTGCGGATCGAACTCTTCCGCCACTGGCAGGCAGAGCAGGTCAGGGAAGGGATCCTCCTGGTTCTCCGCGGGGGAGAGGGGAAGTGGCGGTGGCAAGTGGGGATCGCTCCCTGGGGAGGATTTAATTCTTCGGCAGAGAAAGGATATTGGGTAGAGACGCGTTATTATTTTTAAAGGAGGGCTCGCCATGCTGCTCTTTGGTGCGCTGGTCCCCCATGCTGCGATTATCATCCGGGAGATCGGGGGTGCGGAGACCGACAAGGTTGCCAAGACCGCCGAAGCCATGCAGAGGCTGGCCGGGATCTTCAAGGATTTATCCCCGGAGACGGTGGTGGTCTTCTCCCCCCATGGGCCGGTTATGGAAAGGCAGTTACCGGTTAGAGGGGAGGAAAGCCTCGAGGGGAACCTGAGGCAATTTGGTTCGCGCCTCTCCTGGACCTTCCAGAACGACCGGGAACTGGTGGACCTAATCATCGCCGAGGTGGAGGCGGAAGGGCTGTCGGCAACGGTTGTCAAGGGGGATACATATCCCTCCTTTGGGTTGCATAGGGGGTTGGACCACGGCGTTGTCGTTCCCCTTTCCTTCCTGGCGGAGACCCCCTTCCGTTTGGTGGCCACCGGCATCTCCTATTTCTACCCCCCGGAGCGGCAGTACGCTTTGGGTGTGGCCATCGGCCGGGCGCTCAGGAAAACCTCCAAACGGGTGGCGGTGGTGGCCAGCGGCGACCTCTCCCACTGCCTAATCCCGGGAGCGCCGGTCGCCTACAACCCGCGGGGGAAGGAATTTGATCTCCTCCTCGTCAAGTTACTCCAGGAGAACCGGGTAGAAGAGATTGTCCGGCTCGATCCGGAACTGGTGGAAGAGGCGGCCGAATGCGGTTACCGGTCGATCCTGATGTTGCTGGGGGTCTTTGAAGGCCTGGAGATCGAGACCGAGGTCTTAAGTTACGAAGGGCCCTTTGGCGTGGGTTATGCGGTGGCCACGTTCTTACCGGGGGCGGAAAACCCGGCCCGGCGGCTCCTTCCCGTCTTGCAGGAAGAGAGAGCGGCCAAGGTTGCCGCCCGCCGGCAGCAGGAGTCGGCGCCGGTGCGCCTGGCCCGCCGGACAGTGGAGAACTACCTCCGTAAGAAGGAGGAAGGGGCGGGGGAGGAGTCCGGCCTCCCGGCGGATTTGCCGCCGAGGGCCGGGGTCTTTGTCTCCATAAAAAAACACGGCGAACTCAGGGGCTGTATCGGGACGATCTATCCCACCCGGGAAAACCTTGCCGGGGAAATCATGGCAAACGCCCTGGCCGCCGCTTTCCAGGACCCCCGTTTCCCGCCGGTCAGCGAAGACGAACTGGAGGATCTGGTCTATTCCGTGGATATCCTGAAACCCCCGGAACCGGTTAGAGGCCTCGGCGACCTTGATCCCCAAAAATACGGGGTGATTGTCCGCAGGGGGCACCGCAGCGGTTTGCTCCTCCCGAACCTGGAGGGGATTGAGACCGCCGAAGAACAGGTGGCGATTGCCCGGCGGAAGGCGGGGATCGGCCCGGACGAACCGGTGGAACTGGAACGCTTTGAGGTGGTACGTTACTATTAATAACCGGTGGAAAAGAGAAAGGACAAGGACGAAACAGAATGCGAAGGGAAATGGAGACCCGTTTCTACCGCCTTTTGCCGGAGGGGACGGTACTTTGCACCCTTTGCCCGCAGGCCTGCCGGTTGCAGGAGGGGGAAAGGGGCCGGTGCCGCGTGCGTTTCCGCCGCGGCGACAAAATCTACCTCTCCAGTTACGGGCAGATTTCCGCCCTGGCCTTGGACCCGATGGAGAAAAAGCCGCTCTACCATTTTTACCCGAGGGCGGCCATCCTTTCCGTGGGGACCGTCGGCTGTAATTTGCAGTGCGACTTCTGCCAGAACTGGGAGATCGCCCACGGGGATGCCCCGACGGAGTACCTTTCCCCGGAAGACCTGGTGGAACTGGCGGATAAATACCGCGCCCAGGGCAATATCGGCCTGGCCTATACCTACTCTGAACCGCTAATCTGGTACGAGTACGTTTACGACACGGCCCGCCTGGCAAGGGAGAAGGGCTTGAAGAATGTGCTGGTGACCAACGGCTATCTCAACCCTGAACCCCTGCGGGAACTGCTGCCCTTCATCGACGCGGTCAACCTGGATATCAAGGCCTGGGAGGATGATTTTTATCGCAGGCGCTGTGAGGGCCGGGTGGGGCCGGTCAAAAAAGCCGCGGAGATCATGGCCGGAAAGGTACACCTGGAAGTAACCAACCTGCTAATCCCCGGTGAGAACGACCGGGAGGAAGAGATCAGGGAACTCGTCCGCTTCCTGGCCGGCCTGGACCGGAGGATTCCCCTCCATTTCTCCAGGTATTTCCCGAATTACCGGCTGCAGTTGCCGCCCACGCCCCCGGTGGTGCTGGAAAAGGCTTATAAAATAGCGAAGGAAGAATTGTACTACGTCTATGTGGGGAATATCAGCACTGTTGACGGGCGCATGGGGTATAACCGGACAAACTGTCCGGACTGCGGGCAGGCGCTGGTGGAAAGGACGGGCTTTGCCGCCCGGGTAACCGGGGTTGACAACGGCCGGTGCGGGAGTTGCGGGCGCGAGGTTGACCTGGTACTCCCGGACGAAGGGGGATAAGGAGAGATGATCCAGGTATATACCGGGGACGGTAAAGGCAAGACCACCGCCGCCTTTGGGCTGGCCCTCCGTGCCCGCGGGCAGGGGTTAAGGGTGGAGATCTTTCAGTTTTTAAAGAAAGAGGCCAGCGGGGAGGTGAAAGCCGCGCGGGAACTGGGAATCGGCGTTTACCAGTACGGGAGCGGTTCCTGGCTTATTGACCGCGCCCCTACGGAAGAAGAAAAACGCTTAGCCGCCCGGGGGCTGGAAGAGGCGGCCGCCGCCGCGCGCAACGGTTGCCAGGTGGTGATCCTCGACGAGATCAGCCATGCGGTCAACCTGGGGGTACTTCCTTTACCCGCGCTGCTCGGGTTCATTGAGGAGTTGCCAGCCGGGGTGGAACTGGTCCTGACCGGCCGCGCCATGCCGGAGGAACTGATCGCCCGGGCGGATCTGGTCACGGAGATGAAGGAGGTTAAGCACCCGTACCAAAAGGGAATAAAAGCCCGCCGCGGGATCGAGTATTAGGATGCCCAAAAATTAAGACGCGAAACCGCCGTATAAAACCTCCGAATTTGTGGGATAATTGGTATGAGATAACAGTCCGGAGGTGGCACGGGGGTGTTCTGGCGTAATCTTTTATACCTGCTTGATGTGGTAATCTATTTCGTGCAGCAAATATCCGTTGTGGTGATTCTTGGCTGGATTATTTATACTACCGGGAAAACCCTGCTGAAGAAGTTTTTGAGTATTAATCCGAAGTAAACAACGGGTCATGGAAGAGGGATAGAGTCCCGGCGCTTTGGCTGGGGCTTTTTTTTACCGCAGGAGGCTTGGCCGGCTATTGTTGCCGGTACCGGCTATTCATAGGAGTTGATAAAACGTAAAATCTTATTGATTTCCCCGGTGGCGACCGCCCAGACCTCCTCCAGATCGAGGCGCTTTTTCTCATGGGCGGCGGAATTAAGGGTAATCACCCGTTCCCACGGCAACTGGGGAAAACTTGTACGAAACTCCACCGGTAAAGTCTTGCTGAGTTCGGCTATGCTGAAAAGGGACATGGTTACCGCCATATTCACCTGTGGACTTGCAAGAAACTCTTGCTTGCCAATGCCATCAATCAGGCTTTGGATATCAAGGCAATCTTTCTTAATCAGCCCCAAGATCGAAGCGGTCTTTTCCATCAAGATTTACCTCCTTAAGCAAATTCCTTATAATAGTATAACAAAAAATGGCGAAAAGGAAAAGGCAACCAGGAAGAGGCTTTCCGGCGGGAAGAGGTTGATTGCTTATACCTGCGGTTACCGGCATTAAAATTCACCTGCAGGGGATTGCAGCGGGCGGGAGAATATGATAAAATGAATGAAGCAGCGCGCCTGTAGCTCAGCAGGATAGAGCAACGGACTTCTAATCCGTAGGCCAGAGGTTCGAATCCTCTCAGGCGCGCCAGTAATGACAAGAGTTTCCCGGCCCATGGTGGCCGGGGTTTTTGTTTTATGCCGATCAAATGCCGATCAATTTTTAGATAAATAAAAAAAGCCGGTTTTCACCGGCCTCTGGAAAGAGATACTTGGAATCGCATTATTGTATATTTTCTGTAATCTGGCAACACTCTTGTAGTGAGTCTTCAAAAAAGTAGGTCACTCGGTATTCTCCCGGTATTCGCTGGGCGACAATCCCGCCACCTTTTTAAAGCAATTGCTGAAATAAAACGAATCCTTATATCCGACGGCGTTGGCGACCTCATAAATTTTCATATCCGTATGTTTCAGTAACTCTTTGGCTTTCTTGATCCGGCGTTCGGTGAGATAATCGATGAAATTCTTCCCGGTCTGCTCCGTAAATAAAAGACTGAGATAGCTGGGGCTGATATGATAACGATTGGCCATGGCGGAAAGGGTAATATCCGCGGCGAAATTTTCATCCAGATACCGCCGGATCTCTTCCACCAGTTTATGATTGAGGGAAGCGCGTTTTTGCCGGATATGATGGTTAATCCGGGTAAAAAAGGAATGCAAAAGCCGCTTCAACTCCTCCAGGCTTCCCACCTGATTCAGGTCAACCAGGGTCGTGTCATTGGCGCCAAAGATTTCTCCGGCGTTATACCCCAGTTCATTCAGGGTGGTCAGGGTCAACAGAATTAAATTGCTGGCCACCATCTTTGTTAATCCGGGATTCAACTTGGCCAGACGGATCTCATTGATGATCCTTTCTAAATCCTCTTCGATGACGGAAGCCGCGCCAATTTTTATATTGTCAAAAATGGGATGGCGGTGGAGCGCAGTGAGGATTTTATGATAGGATTGATAATCCGGGTTAAGATCGTTAATAAAGAAAACTTGGTTCATTCCATACAAATAACGGTATTGCAACGCGGAACACGCCTCCCGGTAGGAAACGGCCAGGTCCGCCAGATCCCGGTAGGGACGGCCCAAGCCGCAGGCGAGCGCATATTTTAAGGCCAAATGGGCCTGGGATAAAATCTCCTCCAGGCGCAGGGGCAAATTGTCATCCGGTTCAATGAAGATTAGTACCACTTGGTTGCGATGGTGGTTGACGAGAAAATTCCGGTAGGAGCTCCCATTGGCCAACCGTTGTATCTGTTGGTAAAGATGCAAGTTGAGAAGATACTTTTCTTCTTCGCCCATTTCCGCCAGTTGGTTCTCGGGAATCTCGATCACCGCCACTTGAAAGTCGCGGTTGTTGATCCCGCTGATCCCCAAAAACTCCAACTGGGCGTCAATATTGGTGACCACATTGCCGTTGAGCAGGTCCAACAAGAGTTTTTCCACCAAAGCGGCTTTGTTTTTTTCCAACTGGTCCCGCAGGTCATTCATCTCCGACCGCTCCGCTTCCTCCTTTTCGAACTCCTCCTTGAAACGGAGCACCACCTCCAGCAATCTTTTGCTGGCGAAAGGTTTCAGCAGATAGTCAGAGACATTCAGTTTGATCGATTCCTGCGCATACTCAAACTCGGCAAAGCCGGAAATCACAATAATTTTCATCTGGTAGCCGCGGCGTTTGACCTCTTTAATCAGTTCGATCCCGTTCATCTTCGGCATCTGCACGTCAGTCACCATAATCTTTACGGGATGTTTCTCCAAGAGAGCCAGGGCCTCAAGGCCGTTGGACGCCCCCAAAACCGGGGCAAAGCCGTAATCGGCCCACGCCACGTTGTTCATGAGCTTTTCCTTGATCGCCTCTTCATCTTCGACCAGCAAAAGTCCGAACACTCACTTCACCCCTTTCCTTCCACAACCGGCAGTTTGATCGTGGCCGTCACGCCGCCGCCCGGAGTCGGGCTTAACGCCAAACCGTATTCCGGGCCAAAAGCCAGGCGAATCCGTTCATTGACGTTACTGAGCCCGAAATACCGTTGTCCGGTCCCGCTCTCCCGCAGGCAGCGATTGATCTCCTCCATCTTGGCTGGTTCCATGCCGGCCCCGTTGTCGATCACCTGAAAGCAGATGGTATTCGCAGGCTCCAGTAAAAAACCTTTGATCAGGATGAGGCCGCCCGGGGTTTCCAACTCCCTGACCCCATGATAGATTGCGTTTTCCACAAGCGGCTGGAGGATTAGTTTAATGGTTTTCTTATTCAGTAACCGCTCCTCGATTTCGATGGCATAATCATATTTATCCCCATGGCGTCTCCTTTGGATATAAAGATAATTGCGGACATGCTCAGCCTCTTCACGAATGGTGATTAACTCCTGGCCTTGGCTGAGGCTGGTCCGGAAAAACGCGCCCAACGCCTCCACCGTGTTAATCACATCTTCATTTTTATTCGTTTCCAGGAGGCCGATGATGAGGTCGAGCGTGTTATAGATAAAATGAGGTTTAATCTGCTCTTGCAGCGCTTTCATTTCGGCACGCCGCAGTTTTTCCTGTTCCTGAAGACTCTGCTTCATCAACTGGCGAATCCGGGCCAACATTTGATTGAAGGTCTCGCTCAGTTCTCCGATCTCATCCATGGTATGAATTTCCACGTTGGTATTTAAGTCCTCCGAGGCGTGCCTCATGGATTGCTGCAATTCTTTCAGGGGATTGGTCAGTAAGTGAGCGAAATAAACCGCCATTAAGGTCAAAACAAGAATGGTGCTAAGTATGATGGTTAAAGAAAGCCCGGTAATCTTTTGCATCTCCGTCGCCAACTCGAAGCGGTTGGAGAGTCCGATAATTTTCCAGTTGGCCGGAGCAAAAGTCTTAACCCTGACTATCTGGTTACCCAGTCTCCTTTTTGTCGTAAAATCCTGTTGCCAGTCGGCGAGCGACGCTTCGCCCAACAAAGCGCCGATCCCTTTTCCGATTAATTCCCGGTTCGGATGGTAAATAATCCGGTTTTCTTCGTCCAGCAACATGATGTAACCGGTCTTACCGAGCCGGATATTCCCGCAAATTCGCTCCAATAATTCCACATCCACATCGATGCTCATCATGCCCAAAAAGTTATCATAATCACCGTGAATCGCTTTGCCGACGGAAAACACGGGACCGCCCAACCAGTCCGGGTGCGGCCCCCAAATCGCAATACTGTCATCCTTGGCCGTCCGGTTCGCCAAAGTCTGGAAGAGTACGTTTTGCGCCAAATCGGTATGGGTCACGCCGTAACAACCAACCGTCACCCCGCCGATCGTCGTGATGGAGACATCTCTTAGTTCGGTTTTAAAATTCCGGATGTTATTCAGATTTTCCCACAGCCGGAAGATAAACTTGCGGTTGCCTTCCACATCCCCCGCCAGGCTTAATTTAATAAATTGCAGGTTGTAATAGTCATTGCGCAGCTCCAAAATCCGTTCCAGATCGCTGAGGTAAATTTCGAGATTCCGGTCGACCCGGTCAATAACCTCGCTCGTGTAGGATTGAATATTCTGTTGTAAGATATCATGATAAACGCCATAAGAAAAAATGGCCAGGATAACCAGGGGGATCGTGCTTAAAAAGACAAAAGACAGCATAAACTTGGAGCGTAACGACCGCAACTTAAAAGTATTGACCAACCGGTTTTGAAAGCCCGTAAAGACAGTTTTTGATAACTTCATTTTATTTCATTTCCCATGGTTTTTTCTGACTTAATAGCAGATCAAAATTGGATTCATCGGCCAGTTCCAAGCCGGTATCAATATATTCCATCGGTACCGGTAGCCCGTTAATGGCGTCCACCAGGTATTTAACGGTAAGCTCTCCCATTTTCCGGAAATCTTGCCCCACCAGGGCCTGGGCAAACCCTTTTTTCGCTGCTTGCAAAACGGAGTAAAAAGTATCCATCGAGACGGCGATTCCACCGTTGTTGCACCATTCCTGATAGAGGGGCATTGACTCCGTCGGCCCGAAGAAAGCCCATCCGCCGGAGAAATAAAATAAATCGGTCTCCGGGTGCTCTTTAATATATGCTTCAACCACCTTGGCCCCGGTGGTGGTATCGTCATCACAAGCCAATAGGGCCACGTATTCCAGATCGAGTTTGCCGGCGACCGCTTCCTTGAAGCCCCGGATTCGTTCATTTAAGTTATGCGCCTCAATCCCGCCTGTCAGGATCGCCGTCTTCAATCTTTTATCGGCCAGCCCCCGTTCGGTGACGATTTTCACCATGGCCTCGCCGCAAGCCCACCCGGCCTTATAATTATCGGTGCCGCAATAAAAAAGGCGTTGGCTCTCCGGACAATCGGCGTCAATCGTCGCCACTTTGATCCCGGCCTCAACCGCCTTATCAATCACTTTCCTTATTTTCTCCGGATCACTGGTGCTGATGGCAATCCCGTCAACTTTGCGCCAGATTAAGCCCTCGATTATTTTCACTTGGAGATCCGGATCAACTTTAAAGGGCGCCACCCATTCCAATTTGACTCCCAGTTCCTTCGCGGTCGACATGGCGGTTTCCATGGAATCGACAAAAACCGGATTATCCAGGGATTTAGGGACAATGGCGATCACAAGCGGCCTGGTCTTCGGAGGGAAAGAGCCGGAAACAGAGGTGCTCCCGGCGGCCGCCATCCAGAAGCCGGGCCTTAAATCCGGAGAAAACAAGGGTAAATTTAAAACCAGGCAAAGAAAGAGGAAAGCCAGGCAAAAGAGGCGAGCAACTTTCAAACTAACAATCACCCCCAGTTCCAATTATAACCCTTGTTAACAAAATTTTAAAGAAATATTTATTTCGTCAAGTATAAAGAGATCAAGAGGGCAAGCGCCCCAAAGAGCAAGGATAAGACCAGAGTGGTAGCAGCGACCACCCGCCTTTCTTTATATAAAAAAGAGGTAGAAACCAAATTTACCAAATACCAGCTATTTCTCCAGGCCGTCTTGTTTTTACAGTCCACCGCTTTGTAAGTGACCAAATTTTGTTCCCGGTTGACCGTAGTAAGGAAACTCCCCTGCCGTCCCTGGCCGGCGTCCTCTCCGGTCAAGGCCCCGCCATTTGCAGGCAAAATCCCCTCAATTATTTGCGGGACCTTCTTGCCGATCTCTTCTTTAAACGGTGAAGAGATGATTTCACCCCTGCTGTTAATGATGAGCGAATAATAGTCAATCCCGTCCCAGGAATCATTTAATTCTTCATAAAACGCCAAATTCACCAAGCGATCGATTTTCTCTTCATCAATAACCAGCGCTAAAATGCCCAAAGGTGCTCCAGTGGAAATTTTTTTCATCAGCCGGCCCAAAAGCAGGTAATTGCCCCGGTTGATCTTGAGAGGGGCCGCCCAGACAATCCCGCCGTCGGCTTCCATGATCTCACGACCGGCGCCGGTTTCTTTGAGTTTCCGGCTCAAAGCAATAAAATTTTCCTGCGAATCTTTGGCGACGACAATGGGCTCGATTTGCCCGGAAGCGCCGGCAAAAATGAAACCGAATAAACCGGGATCATTTTTCATATGCTCATGGAAACAGGTTTTCACTGTTTCCGCAGCCTCCCGCGCCTTGTTTCCGTGGTCGCAGTATTTTTCCAGGGCGGTGAGAAAATCATTATTCACAAACAATTGCAAAGAGACAGCTTCATAGCCGGCCAGTTTTTCCTGGAGGTTATTGACCGTTTGCGTCAGTTCTGCCAGGGAATAGCGGACCACTTTGCCGGTGACCGCTTCTTTAAAATGGCCATGGGAGATTGTTCCTACGATGAGGAGAGGAGTTAAGGTAAGGACGATTAACAAGCAAAACAGTGTTATCCGGGGCGAAAACCGTGCCTGAATTATTGGCCGGCGGGAGCCCCGGGCCTTGATTGGTCTAATCCGGCTGGAATTCATCATTAACTCACCTGTTTCCAGATCTTTTTGCCCGCTTCCCCTTATTATTGGTTCCCGGCCTCTTTCCCCTCCGGCGGCTGGTGCGGCTTCAGCCAAGGAGGAAGGGCAAGCCGGAATTTCCTCTTGTCCCGTAACGACATAATGATGCTCTGCAGTACAATGAAGAGATACAGCAAGAGCCCGCTGACGATGGCTTGTAAGTTTGATTGAACGCCCGCCGCCCGGATCAGTTCGTTGATGGTCAGGAGAGTCAGCGTCCCGATGGGCGCGCCCAGTAAGTTCCCTACACCGCCGTTGAGCATAATACCGCCCATGACGTTGGCGGCGATGGCTTTTATCTCATACAACGCCCCGTTTCCGATATTGCCGGCTCCTGTTGTCAGGAGGAAGACAAAGCCGGAGATCCCGGCGGTCAACCCGCAGAGCACGTAGGAGAGGAAGATCGTTTTCTTGACGTTGATCCCAAGCATCCGGGCGCTCTGGCGGTTGCCGCCAACCGCGTAGAGATTGCGCCCGAAACGTGACCACTTCATCAGGACGGCATAGAGAAGAACAAGGACCACCACCACGATGACGCTTGGTTTGATTTCACAGGGGATGAAAACGCCCAGCCTGTTTACGGTGCCAAGCCAAGGAATCTCGATTGTAAATCGCCGCAAGGCAACAAAAGCAGGCTTGGTCACGTTAAGCGGCTCTTTGTGGAGAGTCGTTAGCAGCCCTTGCGCCAGGAACATCCCGGCCAGCGTGATAATAAACGGCTGGATTTCAAGATAGGCGATGAGATAGCCATGCATGAGCCCAAAAGCGAGCCCGATCCCCAGCGCCAGGAGTAAGGCGCCCCAGATATTCCCCGTTCCCGATTGGAGCAACAAGGCGCAGGCCATGGTGACCAGGCCGCAGACGGCGCCGACGGAAATATCGATGCCGCCTCCAATCATAACAATGCACATCCCAAGGGTAACGATGAAGAGCGCTGCGTTCAGGTTGAAAAAGTCAAAGAAGGTCTGAAACTGCCGGAAACTGACGGGAAAACTAATTAGGGCAATCCCATACATCAGGAGAAAGATAATCCCGGCGATGAGAAAAAGAAGCGTCGAATTTGACAGTCTTGTTTTTGGTTTGCATCTGTTCAGGGATCCCATTCTACTCCTCCTTCTTCGCAGAACTGTCCGTGATGGAAACTACCGCCTTGTTTAATCCTCCTGTCTGGCGTACGGAGTAGCTGGTGACGATTGCTTTTGTCTTATCCAATAATTTTCTGGCGAAGACCCTGACTACCGGCGAAGCAAGGATCATGAGGATGATGATAAAGACCGCCTTGAAGGCCTTAATGGCTTCGGGGTTTACTTCCAGCCGGAGCAGGGTCCTGTTCAGTACCTCGATGGTGTACGCGCCGATAATCGAACCGGTGATGCTGAATTTCCCGCCAGCCAGCGAGTTCCCGCCTAAGGCGACGGCCAGGATCGCGTCCATCATGATGAACTTGAGCAGGTTGACACTGTCGTGGCGTCCCGCCTTGTTCACCGCGATGAAACCTGCGACCGCGCTGCAGATTCCCATCAGCAAAAAGGTCAGGAAGATAACCTTTTTCGGGTTAATCCCGTTTAACCGCGCCGCGCTTGGGTTGATGCCCACCGCCTCCACATAGAGCCGGAGGTTGGTGGTCTTGAGGACCACGGCCACGAGGACGAGGAAGACAGCGGTCAGGATGATCGGCGTCTGGATGGGCACGCCCGGTATGACGGTGCCGATCTGGTTCGAGATCGGGTTCGCCAGGATGGGCGATACTTTACCGTCAATAATAAACGCGATCGACCTGCCCCCCAAAAACAGGATGAGGGTCGCCACCATGGGCTGGACATTGAAGAATGAAACCAGGGTGCCGTTGAAGGCGCCGATTACCAGCCCGGCCACACAACTGATAAGGAAACCCGCAAGGATAGTCCAGATGGTGACCTCTCCGGCAGCCAAGACGTACTGGACGAAGATGGCGGAACTAATCGCACCACTCTCACCGATGCTGATGTCCTGCCCGCGGGCGGCCGCCGTAACCAGGGTCATCCCGATTGACAGGATAACCAACTCCGAGGCGCCGAAGAGGATATTCGGGATGTTCCCGTAAAAGACCCCATTGATCATGGTAATTTTGAAATAGTCGGCGCCCTTGATCAGGTTAATGATCAGGAGAAACACCAGAACCGAGAGGGGAAGGAAGAGATGGGACAAGCGCTCGAACTGCCTTTTTAACCTTGGCATCTTATTCAGCCCCCTGTGCGATCATCCGCATAACATTTTGTTCCGTCAAATTCACTCCACTGAGTTCGCCGACAATTTCCCGGTCCTTCATCACGATCAGCCGCGAGCAGACGCGGAGCATTTCATCGATTTCCGAGGAGATGAAGGTCAGACTCATCCCGTCTGCCGCGAGTTTGAGCACAAGTTTTTGAATCTCTACCTTGGTTCCGACATCGATCCCCCGGGTGGGCTCATCGAGGATCAGGTACATGGGGTGGGTGCGCAGCCAGCGGGCGAGAATTACCTTCTGCTGGTTGCCGCCGGAAAGGGATTTGATTGGCGTGTCGAGGGACGGCGTTTTAATTTCAAGTAATTGTATATATTGGTTGGCGAATTCCTCGGCCTGTTTCCGCGAAAGCGGCCTGAAAAAGCCTTTCATCACCTGCAGGGCGAGGATAATATTGTCACGCACCGAAAGCTCGTCAATGATCCCGTCGTTCTTCCGGTCCTCCGGCAGATAGCCGATCCCCTGTTTCATGGCGTGCAGGGGTGTCTTGATCTTCACCCTCTTGCCCATCATTTTAACTTCACCGCCGGTTACCTTGTCAGCAGCGAAAATTGCGCGCACGCTTTCGCTCCGCCCCGAGCCGAGCAGCCCGGCAAAGCCGTTCACCTCGCCTTTATGGATTGTAAAATCGAAGGGCTTTACCCCGGCGGTGCTCGAAAGGGCCTTGGCCTCGAGTACCGGTATACTGTCGCCGGATTTAAGCGGTTCGTGTTTTTTCATCGCTGAAATATCGCTCAGCGCCTTTCCCATCATCTTTGAGACCAGCTCGA
>JAAYGG010000064.1 GCA_012727895.1 Bacillota bacterium | reverse complement strand
TGAAATCTCTTATTAATTTGTAAACGCCGGAGAAAAATCGTTCTTAATCATCCTGGAGGTCCTCCGGAAGTATAGTTTTTTCCCTTCACCACCCTGGACTCCCTAAATATTGTGTAGTAAAATTTAATTTAGTCTATATATTGTGCCGAGGGGGGTGCGCTTTTTGGAGCTGACAACAAATGCCAGGACCGTCCTGGAACGCAGGTACCTGAGGAAGGAAGATGGGAAACCATTAGAGACCCCTGAAGATATGCTGAGGAGGGTGGCGGAGAATATCGCCGCCGTTGAAGAGGAGTACGATAAATCCGCCGCAGAAAGGGAGAGATGGGCGGAGGAGTTTTTCCGGGCGATGGACGAAAGGAAGTTCTTACCCAACTCGCCCACCCTGATGAATGCCGGCCGTGAACTGCAACAACTAGCAGCCTGTTTTGTCTTGCCCGTTGAGGACTCCCTGGATTCCATCTACGAAACCCTGAAAATAGCGGCTTTGATCCATAAAAGCGGGGGCGGAACGGGGTTTTCCTTCTCGCGTATCCGGCCCAAAAATGACCAGGTGGGTTCAACCGGAGGCGTGGCCAGCGGGCCCCTCTCCTTCCTGAAGGTCTATAACTCCAGCACCGAAGCGGTAAAACAAGGCGGTACCAGGAGAGGGGCAAATATGGGTATCCTCCGGGTTGACCACCCGGATATCATGGATTTTATCCATGCCAAATGCGGGACAGGGGAATACCAGAACTTCAACCTGTCGGTGGCTGTCACCGACGCCTTCATGGAGAAAGTGGCCAAGGGCGAGAATTTCCCGTTGATCAACCCCCGGACCAAAGCCCCGGCCGGGCAGGTCAACGCCAGGGAACTCTTTGCGCAAATTGTCGACTGCGCCTGGTCCTCAGGGGAACCGGGCGTGATCTTCATTGACCGGATCAACGAAGCCAACCCCACCCCGGCCCTGGGACCGATTGAGAGTACAAACCCCTGCGGCGAACAGCCTTTGCTCCCTTATGAAGCCTGTATCCTTGGGTCCATCAACCTTTCCTTGATCTTCCGGGAAGAAAACGGCGTGTTGGAGATTGACTGGGATGAGCTAAAACGCCTGGTTCACCTGGGTGTTCGTTTTTTGGACAACGCCATCGACGCCTCCAGGTACCCGATCCCCCAAATCGAAAAGAACGTCAAAGGCAACCGGAAGATCGGTCTTGGGGTCATGGGTTGGGCGGAGATGCTAATCAAAAAAGGAATCCCCTATAACTCCGAGGAAGCGCTTAACCTGGCCAGGGAGGTAATGAGTTTTATCGACCGGGAGTCCAAGGCGGCCTCGGCACGCCTGGCGGAGGAGCGGGGCGCCTTCCCCAATTTCGCCGGGAGTATCTATGACCGGCCCGGCCTCCCCAAGCTGCGGAATGCCACCACCACCACTATCGCCCCCACCGGCAGTCTCAGCATTATCGCCGGGACCAGCGGCGGCATTGAACCCCTCTTCAGCCTGGCCTTTACCCGCCAGATCCTGGATAACGACCGTTTGCTGGAGGTCAACCCGTTATTCCGTGAGATCGCCGAGGTAAAGGGTTTTTACAGCTCCGAACTCATTGAGGAATTGGCGGAGAAGGGTTCCCTGGAGGAAATCACCGTGGTCCCACCGGAGATTAAAAGGGTCTTTGTCACCGCCCACCAGATCAGCCCGGAATGGCATATCCGGATGCAGGCTGCGTTCCAGGAATTTACGGATAATGCGGTCTCAAAGACTGTTAACTTCCCCCGGACAGCCGGCAAGGACGATGTCAGCGCCGTCTACCACCTGGCTTACCAGCTGAAATGTAAAGGGGTGACCGTCTACCGGGACGGCTGTCTGGAGAACCAGCCCATGCGTAAGGGGATCGCTAAACCGGAGCAGAAACCGGCCCCGGCCGCATCCGGGACAAAATGGGGCAAACTCCGCCCGCTTCCCCGCCCCGACCGCCTGCAGGGAATTACCGACAGCAAACGGACGCCGGAAGGGACTTTATATCTCACCCTCAACCTCCATAATGGGCAGCCGTTTGAGCTTTTCGCCCAGATTGGCAAGGCGGGCAGTGATATCATGGCCTTCACCGAGGGAATTGCACGCCTGGTCTCCCTCTGTTTCCGCTCTGGCATCGACCCGGCCAGCGTTGCCGAGCAATTACTGGGGATCGGCGGCAGCCGCTCTGTAGGTTTTGGGCCGCACCGCGTACGCTCGGTCCCTGATGCCATTGGCCGCTTCATCATGGAATACCTGCAAAACCTGGCTTCCGAAACCTCCCGGACCGCTCCGGTACAGGAGAACCTCTCCTTCCCGCAGCCCGGCCCGGAGAGTTCCCCCGGTACAAAAGAAGTTTCCCGGGAGAGCCAAGGAAAAACCTCATTCAACCTCTGCCCTTCCTGTGGCATATACGCCTTTGCCATGACGGAAGGTTGCGCCAAATGCTTGGCTTGCGGTCATACCGAATGTTAAACAGAACACCGGGATAGCTTTTCAGGATAAACCATTTCAAGCCGGACGCCGGTACCGCAGGGGATGGATTGATAACCTGTTTATTATTACAGGTTATTTTTTTCTTCCCCTTTTTTCTCGGCCTCTATCTTCTCAGGCTGTCCCAACGGGGCAACGGAAAAGAAACCATCTTCCCCAAGGATTATTTTGGCCTTGTCCCCTGTTACAGAGAAGAAATGATAGACCCGGACGCCCCTTCCTGCTTCCACCAGTCTCACACAACCATGGCTACACAGATAGCCGAGGACGTTGACCCGGTACTTAATTAATGATTCAAGAACACGGCAAAAAGACTCTAAATTATCCGTTTTCATCGACCTCGTTACCGATATTTTATATAATCTTTATTTAATAATAAAAATCAAAACTACAATAAGGCGGAAAATCCGGAGAATTTTACATGCCCGTCCACCCCCAATTCTCATTTTTGTCTTTTTCGGGCAATGGTTACCAAAAATGAAAAATTCCAGTATATTATAGACAACATTTTGCATCATGTCAAGGGCAAATCTGCATTCCGTGGC
>JAAYGG010000063.1 GCA_012727895.1 Bacillota bacterium | reverse complement strand
TACCAGGATTTTGTGGAGGGGAAATTTTACCGCCGCCTGGCGGGTCCTTAAAAAACACAGCATGATATTGATACCCCAGTGTTTCGCGGATTAATTATTTTATCACTTTATTATATAGTAATGCCTGATGATTGCCACCGTTTCCCCGGGAATTGTTATCTAGGAATAAATTTTGGCAATCAGGTTGAAAGCCCCGCACTGGATTGCCGGTTTGCCATAAACTAGAACAAGCATGGGGGGTTTTTTAGTGAATAAAAAGGATTATCGCTCTTTGTTACAAGACCGGACCGTGCTTGTGACCGGCGGAACCGGGTCCATCGGTTCGCAGTTAGTCCAGGAGATTCTGAAATACCATCCGCGGGCGGTCAGGGTTTACAGCCGGGATGAAACGAAACAACTGGATCTCCGTTTAAAGCTGGGCGAACCTTCCAACCTCCGGAGTCTGGTCGGGGATGTGCGCGATGCACCTAGGTTGGGGATGGCCCTTGAGGGAGTAGATATCGTGTTTCATACGGCGGCTCTAAAGCATGTGGCCGCTTGTGAATACAACCCGTTTGAAGCTGTAAAGACCAATGTCATCGGCACGCAAAACCTGATCGATATGAGCATCGCCAAAGGGGTAAAGCTGGTCATGGGGATCAGCACCGACAAAGTGGTCAACCCCAGCAATGTGCTGGGGACAACCAAATTGATGGCTGAGAAACTCATGGTTGCCGCCAACCTGATCACCGGTAAAGAGTACCCGCGGTTTTCCTGCGTGCGCTTTGGGAATGTGGCGGGCGCCCGGGGGTCGGTGATCCCGATCTTCCTGGAACAGCTCCGCCGCGGGGGTCCGCTCACGGTCACGGATCCGGAAATGACCCGTTTTATCATGTCTTTTGACGAAGCGGTGACTCTGATCCTGCAGGCCGCAGCCCTGGCCGCCGGCGGTGAGGTCTTCATCCTCTCCATGCCGGCAGTGCGGGTGATGGACGTGGCGGAAGCGATCCGGGACCGCTTCTTTGAAGTAACCGGAAAGCGGGTGGAGATCAGGATCTCGGGGGTTGGGCCCGGGGAAAAACTCCATGAGGAATTGGTCTTTGCGCATGAACTCACCCGTTGCGAACAACAGGGGAATTTATTCATTATTCACCCGGAATATCAATGCTTGACCGGGAAGAAAAAGAAAAAACCGGGAAAGAGATGTTCGGTTCCGGTCTCTTCACAAGAGGCAACCCACCTGACCCGTGAGGAGATTTTACGCCTCATCGGCCAGCTCGACCGGGAGAACATCCTCAAGCTCAGGGAGGAATAGACCCTTGTCCAAGGATCTTTTGCTCGCAGTCATCCCCGCCCGCGGCGGCTCAAAGCGGCTGCCCCTCAAGAACCTGCGGCTTCTGGCGGGAAAACCGCTGATCTGCCATACCATTGAAGCTGCCCGCAAAGCACAGGCGGTTGGCAGGGTCCTGGTCTCCACCGACGACCCGCGGATCCGGGAGGTCGCTTTGGCCGCCGGTGCGGAAGCCCCTTTTTTGCGCCCGGTGGAACTGGCAGGAGACGATGCGGCAGTGGTGGACGTGATCTGTCATGCCGTCGCCTACCTGGCGGAAAAAGAAGGCCGGACCTTCGCCTATTTCGCGGTCCTGCAACCCACCTCGCCTTTGCGGACGGCGGAGGACATCGACCGGGCCTTTGCGCTCCTCCGGGATTCGCCTGCGGATTCCCTGGCCAGTGTCAATGCGCGGCCGCTGCGTAGTGCAGAGATCTACCGCAGGAAAGGGGAGTTAATCGAGGCCTCTTTCCCACCGGCAGACGGGCAATGCTTTTTCAGGCTGAACGGCGCTTTGTACATGGGAAAGACTGGCCTTTTAAAAGAAGGGCGCCTCTTGGGGAACGCGATCCTCCCCTATTTCATGCCCGCGAGCCGGTCCCTGGATATAGATTACCCGGAAGATCTGGAACTGGCGGAGATTTTGCTCAAAGGAGGAATCGGCCGATGATCCCTTTGTCCAGGCCGGATATTACAGAAAAGGAGATCCGCCGGGTCAACGAGGTCCTAAGGTCGCCCTATTTAAGCGGGGGAACGGCCTTGAAAGAATTTGAAGCAATGGCGGCACGGGAGGCGGGAACGAAATACGCGGTGGGGGTAAGTTCGGGGACGGCAGCCCTCCACCTGATCCTCCTGGCCTTGGGGATCGGAGAGGGGGATGAGGTGATCACCACCCCCTTCAGTTTCGTTGCCTCCGCCAACTGTATTTTATATGCCGGGGCCAAGCCGGTCTTTTCCGATATTGACCCGCAAACCCTCAACCTGGATCCCAAAGGGGTGGAGGCAAAGATCACGCCCCGGACCAAAGCCATCCTGGTGGTGCATGTCTTTGGCGTCCCCGCAGATATGGACGGGTTTCACCGGATCGCCACGGAAAACGGGGTTTTCCTGATTGAAGACGCCTGTGAAGCCATTGGCGCCCGGTGGCGAGGGCGGCCGGCGGGGGGCTTGGGAACAATGGGCGCCTTTGCTTTTTACCCCAACAAACAGATTACTACCGGCGAGGGGGGAATGGTCGTGACCAATGAGGAGGAGTACGCGGAAATTGTTCGCAGTTTGAGCAACCAGGGGCGGAGGGCCAATGACAGTTGGCTCACCCACGAACGCCTCGGGTACAATTACCGCCTGGATGAACTCTCCGCCGCTTTGGGCTGCGCCCAGTTGGACCGGTTGCCGGAGATTCTGGCCGCCCGGGAGCAGGTGGCCGCCTGGTACCAGGAGGAGTTACGGGAAGTCCCGGGACTCAACCTTCCCCAGGACCGGCTGGTTCCGGGGGCAAAGCCCAGCTGGTTCCTTTATGTGGTCCGGTTTCCCTCGCGAGAGCTCCGGGACCGGGTTGCTGCGGCCTTGACGGCAAAAGGGGTTGAAAATAAACCCTATTTCCCCGCCATCCATTTACAACCCTTTTACCGCCGGGCCTTTAACTATCAAGGCGGGGAGTATCCGGAGACCGAGCGGGCGGCTGGAACCTGCCTGGCCTTGCCCTTCTATAACAAGCTCCGGCGGGAACAGATCCGCGCGGTCTGCAATATTATAAAAAAGGTTGTGGGGTCGTAATAGCCGGTGCCACCCGCTTATTTGGGGATCCTTTTCCACCCGTAAAGTGGGAGATTCCTTGCAGCTGTAAACTGAAGGATCCCATTGTAACCGTAAATTTGGGGGGATTACCTTGAAACCCGCAAAAAACGTGGGGGAATATATTCCTGTTTTAAAACCGTCAATCACGGAGGAAGAGATTGCATCGGTTGTGGAGACCATGCGTTCCGGATGGATCGGCCTGGGCCCGAAGACCGAAGAGTTTGAAAAGAAGTTCGCGGAGAAAGTCGGCGCCAAGTTCTGTGTTGGCTTAAACTCCTGTACGGCAGCGCTCCATCTTGCCATGGCTTCCCTGGATCTCTCCCCTGGTGATGAGGTTATTGTTACGCCGATGACTTTTGTCTCTACGGTCCACGCGGTGGTCTATGCCGGGGCCACCCCGGTTTTCGCCGATATCCAGCCCGACACCTTAAATATCGACCCGGAGGATGTGGCGGCAAAGATCACCCCCCGTACCAAAGCGATTATCGGCGTGGATATGGCCGGGCACCCCATCGACCTGGACGAATTGGAAGACCTGGCGGAGGCCAACGGCTTAACCCTGGTGGAAGATGCCGCCCACGCCTGTGGCGCCATGTACAAGGGCCGGCCCGTGGGCAGCCGCCCCCATCTTACCTGTTTCAGTTTTCATGCGGTAAAGAATTTGACCTGTGGCGAGGGGGGCGCCATCACCTGTGAACACGAATGGCAGGATCGTTGGTTCCGGGAAATGCGCTGGCTCGGTATTTCCAAAGATACCTGGGAGAGGACGGTGGGGAACCTCACCTACAAATGGAAGTATTATGTTAACCAGATCGGTTACAAATGCCACATGAACGACCTGGCGGCCGCCATCGGCCTGGTCCAACTGAAAAGACTGGATGAACTGAATCAAGCCCGCCGGAAGATTGTTGACCGGTATAAAAAAGGATTAACCGGCCTTGAGTGGTTGACCCTGCCTACGGAACGGCCCTATGTCCAATCGTCCTGGCACCTTTTCCAGGTGCGGCTGCCGGAGGAAAGGATCCGGGACCGGTTCATCACTCACCTGACCAATAATGGGATCGCCCCCGGCGTCCATTATATCCCCGCCTTTGTCCACCCCTGTTACCGCCAGTACAAGGCGGTCTGCCCCGTGGCGGCCACCGTTTGGCGGCAACTGGTCACCCTCCCGCTCTACCCGGATTTGCACCCGGCAGACCAGGAGAAGATCATCAATACCATCCGCTCTTTCCGCCCGTGAAGCGGGGAAAAGCAAAGTCCTTATTCAGCAAACGGCCGTCCAAAGGGATTTCCGCCAGGACCGAGGCGATTTTTTTCCCGGCCCCGCCCCGGTAGGGACTGGCCTTTCGGTAGGACTTGCCTCTTTTCACTGCAGCCTCTCCGGTCTTCTTCTCTTTCACCATGGCCTCCCCGGTCTTTTCTTGTGTCAGCAGTCTCTTGACCGCTTCTTTGATACGCTCTTTGCCGCAACCGTCCTCCAGATCAATGACGTTTCCCGCGCGCAACCGCCCTTTTTGCCGGTTACCCAGGTTGATTACGGGTAAAGAGAAGTAAGGGGCTTCAATTATGCCGCTGCTCGAGTTGCCGATCATCAACGTGGCTTTTGCCAAGAGGCCCAGGTAAAACCGGCGGGGGAGATGGGTTAAGATGCGTATACCAGGGGAATCCCGGAAGTCTTTTAAGACATCCAATAATAGATTGCGGCCGGCATCGGCGTTTGGCAAGAAGACCAAGCTCACCAGGCCCAAGTCGGAGAGGGCGCCGAGGATGGCGGCGAAGTTTTCCGCTGATGCCGCCTCTTCCCCCACTACCGGGTGGAAAACCACCAGCACAAACTCGTTCGCCAGGGGAAACCCCAGTTCCCTGGAGAGTTCCTCCCGGGTCACCGCCAGACCAACCCGGGCGTCATCCAGACCGGGGGCGCCCACCAGGAAAATCCGCCACTTTTCTTCGCCGGAAGCGGCCAGGCAGTGGGCGGCCTGGGGGGTAACGGGGAAATGGATGTGGGCGAATTTAGAGATGGCATGGCGGATGGAACCGTCGATCGAACCGGAGAGTTCGCCGCCGTGGATATGGGCTACGGCTATCTTCATATGAGCGGCGGCGATCGCCCCGGCCAGCATTTCATCCCTGTCCCCCAGGACCAGGAGGATTTGGGGTTTAATCCTCTCCAAGGCCTGGGTCACCCCCAAAAGGCAAAGGGCGGTGGCTTTGACCATGGCTGCGCCGGAATCACTCTTCAGCAAGATGTCGATCTTCTCCGCGATGGGAAAATCGTCCGCCTCCACCTCCCGGATGGTCTCCCCATATTCCGGCAGCAGATGCATGCCGGTGACGATCAGGTTCAGTTCCAGATCAGCCCGTTGGTTAATCTCTTGCAGGACCGGTCTAAAGATCCCATAATCGGCCCTGCACCCGGTTAAGGCTGTTACTATCCGTTTCATTGGCTTTCCTTTCCTCCAGGATGAAGTCGCCCCATTGCAATAATGAATCCTTGGGGATAAAACGCGCGGCCCGTGCCTTTGCTACCAGGGCAAGGTATTGCGGGGGAATGCCGGTTCCCGGCCTTTTCAAGGTGAGGAATTCTTCAGAGAAAACCGTACCTTTTTTAATGTCAACCCGGGCGACCAGGCTTTTCCCGGCCGCCGCCCGCACCGCCTTTTCCCCGGCGGTAACTGTTTTTCTACCATTCCCCAGCGCTTTTTCGGCACTCCTGATCTTAAGGACAAACTCCCGGAATTCCCCGGGGGTCAGAGAAAGCCTATGGTCCGGGCCGGGAAGGTTTTTGTCCAGGGTGAAATGTTTCTCAATGATCCCGGCGCCTAAAGCCACGGCCAGCAGGGCCGCGTCATACCCCTCCGTATGGTCGGAAAAACCCACCGGGTATTTAAAGGCCGCCTGCAAGGTTTTAATGGCGCGGAGGTTTGTCTTCTCCAGCGGGGCGGGGTATTCGGAGAGACAGTGCAGTAAGGCGATTTTGTTGTTACCCGCTTCCTCCGCGGCCAGTACGGCGGCCTCCACCTCTCCCAAGGTGGACATGCCGGTGGAAATGATTAATGGCTTACCGGTGGCGGCGGCCCTTTTGACGAGCGGGAGGTTGGTGATCTCCCCGGAGGGTATTTTTATAGCGGGGGCGTTGATCTTCTCCATCAAGGCCAAGCTTTTCTCGTCAAAGACAGAGGCTAAGAAAAGGATCTCTTCTTCCGCACATTTTTCCTGCAAAAGGAAGAGCTCCTTTTCCCCGAGGGCGAGTTCTTTTAACATCTGGTATTGGCTATTCGCCTTTACCACCATCTCCCCGGGGTCGTAAGCCTGGAATTTAATAATATCCGCTCCCGCTTCCTTTGCCTTTTCAATCAAGGAAAGGGCCATGGTTATGCTGCCGTTGTGGTTTACGCCGGCCTCGGCGATAATTACTACGCCCTCTTCTTCACCCGGGCTGTCCGTTGGTCTTTTTGCCCGGTCGAGACTGGCGGTCAGTTTCCTTTCCCAATCCGGACCGGCCATTGGTCCCTTTTTCCAGGTCATCTTCTTCCTCCTCCAAGTGGCGGATCAACCGGGCCGGTACCCCGACGACTAAAAGATTATCCGGGAGATCCCGGATAACAACGGTACCGGCTCCTGTTATTGTCTTGTTGCCAATGGTTATGCCAGGAATAACAAGGGTTCCTGTGCCCAACATGGCTTCCTCACCCACCGTTACCGCCCCGGCCAGAACCGACCCGGGACAAATATGGGCATGGTCTTTCACCCGGCAGTCATGATCAACGGAAGCCCCGGTATTAATGATGCAATTGTCACCGATGACAGCGCCCGGCCCGACCACGGCGCCGGCACAGATGACCGTACCAGCGCCAATCCGGGCAAACCGGCTGACCTGCGCCCGGCGGTGAATGAGAGAAACAAGGGGGATCCCTGCGGCCGCGAGTCTTTCGAAGATCCGGCGCCGGCTCCGGTTGTCACCGATGGCCACCACCACCCCGTCCAGGCGGGAACCGGACCAATTCTCCACCAGGGCGGTTTCATCGCCCAGGATTGGCCAGCCGTAAGGGCCTTCCCCACCGCCCTTCTGGTCAAAAAAACCCGCCGGTTCCATTCCGCGGCTCTCCAGGATCAGGTCGAGAACAACCCGGCCGTGGCCCCCGGCGCCCACAATCCCAATTTTCACGGCGGACACCCCTTTTTCCGTTCCATTTTATGCGGGCCGGAAAGCCTTTGCCACCAGGGGTTCTCTTGTCATCTCCAGGCAGAGGGCTGTCGTCAAGAAGGCCTCTCCTTCATACTCTGGTATGGGAAAAAACTCTTTGGAGGGTCTGGCATGGTCTTAACAGGAAAAAAAGTTATTCTCCGCGGGGTTGAACCGGGGGATCTCCCCGACCGCTACCGGTGGCTGAACGACCGGGAGGTGACGCGGTTCTTCACTTCTCTGGGCAGTTACCACCTCTCCCTGGCGCAACTTACGAAATGGCTGGAGGAGTGCGGCCGGCGCCATAATGAAGTGCATTTTTCCCTTGACACTGCCGCCGGCAAACATATCGGCGGGGCGCAATTGAAAGGGATCGACTGGCGTAACCGCCACGCGGAACTGGGGATTTTTATCGGTGAAAAAGAGGAGTGGGGAAAGGGTTACTGTTCCGAAGCTGTTTCCCTCTTGCTGGCTTATGCCTTTGACACCTTGAACCTGCACCGGGTCTGGCTCCGGGTGGATGCGGAAAACACCGGGGCTTTGCGCTGTTATGAAAAGGCGGGTTTTTCAAGGGAAGGGGTGTTCCGCGAGGAAGTTTACAGGGAAGGGAGATATAACGATACCCTGGTCTTGAGCATCCTGGAAAAGGAATACCGGAAAACCGCCGCTCGACGCCTGTGATATAATAATGGCATATATACAAACCTAACTGGGGGGGTTTGGGGATGGGAATCAAAAAGATTATCTGTTACATAGGTGTCATAATGGTTGCCCTAGTATTGGTACAAGCAAGTACTCAGGCGGTGTATTTGGCAAGTAGAAAATCTAGCATTGGGGGTGCGGACAGAATCCTGGACTTGGAATAGTCAGGAGGATGTCCATGTACTCATACGAGGATCGTATTAGAGCAGTGAAGCTATATATTAAATATGACTTTAGTGTAGCAGATACAATCAGGGAACTAGGTTACCCAACTCGTAACACTCTTATTAAGTGGTACAAAGAGTATAGAGAAAAAGGTGACTTGCATACTGGTTATAAGAAAAAGCCGAGATTTACAAGAGAACAAATGCAAAAGGCTGTCGATTATTATCTGGAACACGGGCGCTGTATCAGGCGAACTGTAAGGGTGTTGGGATATCCCTCAACAACAGCACTGGCACAATGGATTGATAGATTAGCTCCGGGACAAAGAAAAGTTCGCATAAGCCGTGGCAGAATGATACAATTTAGTGAAGAATCCAAGAGAGATGCTGTAATTTCCCTATGTACCAGAGATTCATCTGCAGCTGTGGTTGCGGAAGAACACGGTGTCAGCAGAGGATGCTTGTACAAGTGGAAAAAGCAGCTTCTCGGTGAAAAGGATGTGGACAGCGTGGTTTGTTCAAAAAAGCCGGACCTTCCAGATGATAAGGATGAACTTCAAGCAGAGTTGGAGTCCTTGAAGAAGCAGGTACATAAACTAAAGCTGGAGATAGATATCCTGACCAAAGCAGCAGAAATAATAAAAAAAGACCTGGGCATCGATCGCCAAAACCTGACGAATAAAGAGAAGACCATGGTGATCGATGCCCTTAGGACAGAATAACAGCTTGATGAGTTGCTAGAAGCAACGGGTATGGCAAAAAGCAGCTATTTCTATCAAAGAAACTCACAAACCCAACCCGATAAATATCTTGCCTTGCGGGCAAAGGTAAGAGAGATATTTAACGAAAACAGGTGTTGTTACGGATATAGGCGTGTCCATGCTGTGCTCAAGAATGAAGGTATCACATGTTCTGAAAAGGTTATTCGGAGGATAATGAGCGAAAATCAGCTTATCATTCACGGAAAGAAAAAGCGCAGGTATAATTCTTATCTTGGAGAAATAAGCCCTGCTGTACCGAACCTTCTTGCCCGTGACTTTCATGCAGATAAACCTAATGAAAAATGGGTAACTGATCTTACTGAATTTCAAATACCAGCAGGCAAAGTTTATCTTTCGCCAATTCTTGATTGCTTCGATGGCTTGGTCGTAAGTTGGTCAATAGGGACAAGCCCTGATGCAGAACTTGTTAACAGTATGCTGGATGAGGGGGCTGCTTGTCTATCCGATGATGAACACCCGGTTTTACATACCGATAGAGGTTGTCACTATCGCTGGCCTGGCTGGATCTTGCGTATGGATACTTATGGTTTGATTCGCTCTATGTCCCAAAAAGGATGTACCCCCGATAATGCCGCGTGTGAAGGTTTCTTCGGCACGCTTAAGACTGAAATGTTCTACGGTAGATCCTGGGAAGGAGTCCCTTTGGAAGAGTTTATCAAGGAACTTGATTCGTATATACGATGGGATAATGAGAAACGAATTAAAATGCGCTTGGGGGGCATGAGCCCCTTGGTTTATAGACGAAGTCTTGGCCTAGTAGCATAAACCAAGTCCAAAAAAATGTCCGCACCCCCAACTATGGAATTCATAATTGCCAAACACAGGGTGGAAGCCACACATGACTTGTTGGAGAGTTAATGCTAAAACAATAAATCTAAATTACTTTTAGTTTTGTTTTGAGGTTAATTGAAAAGTCTTAGTTTGCCAATCATTTATTAATAGTGTTTTGAGGGAGTTTATGGGTGGTACTATTTTTAGAGATATTTCCGTTCACATCGGACTAGGTGTTTATCTTCTCGTGAATCTAGAGGTAGAAATACTAGTGTATCCTTTCATTTTATAAAAGGAGTGTGTAGTGAATATGGAAATTATAAAGATAATGTCATTTGCTGCTTTAGTAATTGGTGCATTGCTGATTATTGGTACTAAGTTTCGATGGATAATATTAGTGGATCCACCTGAAGAATGGACAGCTATTTATTCTCATTCGGCATTGAAGAAAATATTTGGCAGTGATTTTTTAATTGGTTTTAATTATGTTGTCGGGACATTATTTATTATTATTGCATTGTTTTTTCTATGGAAAGTAGTTACAGGAAATGTCTTATTTGAATGAGTTTTTTCCTTCGGAAAACCACGAGACCTTTGCCTGTCATTCATGAAGAATGTTTCCACTGGCGACCGAACCTCCAAATCAAGCGAAAAACTGGTTACCGTTGCCTTACACACTCGGGCCTATTTTGCCGCTGTCCGGCGGCCGCCCTCCTCGAGGGGAGCCAGAAAGGACCAACACGCTGCCGGGGAGGACAGGCCGCCTGAAACTCGGGTACTAAGCGGAAGGCAGGCAGACCTCACCCTCCTGAGAGGAT
>JAAYGG010000062.1 GCA_012727895.1 Bacillota bacterium | reverse complement strand
GAAAATAAAAAACGCGCCCCGCCGGGCGCCCGGTCATTTCCTCAATTTTCTTATCTTCTTCCCAACAGCCAGGTTCCAGCCAGCATTGCCCGGGAGAGATTCCCCATCCTGCCTGCGCGTGCGCGCGCGGTGAGGCCGGCAAGCATCCGCCGCATCCGCATATATCCGGACCGTTGCCACCGCATCCGCTCATCTCTTCTTCTCTTCAGCATCATATATGTCCCGGCTGCCGCCCCAAAAAAGCCGCCGGCCAATAAGCCGCGGAGCAACCTGTTCATCCCGCCTACCTCCTTTTGCTGTTCGCACCAGGGTAGGGTTAGTATAACCGGCGACGGGAAAGGTAAACCCGTTAAAGTCAGGTAATAAACCCACCGCCCAAAACCAGATCTTCCCGGTAAAAAACAGCGGCCTGCCCGGGCGTGACTGCCCGTTGCGCTTCGGCGAACCTGACGCGCACCTCCCCGCCGTCGGGTTCGACCGTTGCCGGCACCGCCGGCGCGGTGTACCTGATCTTCACGGTCACCGGCAGGGGGCCCTGGGGCGGGGGGATGCTGACCCAGTTGACCATGGCAACCCGGCACTCCTCCCGGTAGGTCTCGCCGGCCTTGCCCACGATCACCTCACACTCTTCCGGGCGGAGCGCCACCACATAGTAGGGGGTCTCGGCGGCAATTCCCAAACCGCGCCGCTGCCCGATGGTGTAAAAAGCCACCCCCCGGTGGCGCCCGAGGACTTTCCCAGAGGTATCGCGGATCACCCCCGGCTGTACCGCTTCCGGCCGGTTCTCCTCCAAAAAACGGCCGTAATCATTTCCGGGGATAAAGCAGATCTCCTGGCTCTCCGCCTTCCCGGCGCTCGGCAGTTTCCATTTCCGGGCCAACTCCCGCACCTCTTCCTTCCGGTACCCGCCAAGGGGGAAAAGGCTCCCTGCCAGTTGCTGCTGGGTGAGGCCGAACAGGACATAGCTCTGGTCCTTCCGTTGGTCCTTTCCCCGGGAAAGGGTGTACCGGTTCAACTCCGGGTCATACCCTTTGCGGACATAATGGCCGGTGGCCAAGTAGACCGCCCCCAGATCCCGGGCCTTTTCCGCCAGGGCCTGAAATTTTATCTTCTTATTACAGACCACACATGGATTGGGGGTCAAACCCTGGAGGTAAGCGCCGGTGAAATAATCCACCACTTCCCTGGCGAAAGCCTCTTCCAGGTTAAAATGGTAAAAGGGAATGCCCAGGTATTCGGCGACCCGCTGCGCCTCGGTGGCGGCGGTGGTCCCCCCGGGCGCCGGGTAGACCTCCATGGTTACCCCGATCACATCGTATCCGGCCTCCAGCAGCAGAGCGGCAGCCACCGAACTGTCGACTCCGCCGCTCATTGCCACCGCTACCCGTTCCTTCATAAGTTGCCTCCTAGAACCAGTCATTCAGAAAGGTCTTTTTCGCCGGGAAAAGCTCTGCCAGTTCCGGCAGGCGCTTTTCGTCCCGGAGAATAACCTTTCCCAATTCCACAGCCTCTTTAATCCCAATGTACCCCAGAACCAACTGGGAAAAACCCTGGATTGAACAGTAAAGATCCGGCTCTTCCCCGTTTCCCGGACCCTCCTCGACCGTTGCCTTCCCCTCTGCAATTTGCACCCGGAAACACCGGTTATGATGCCAGTTGGCGTGGGGGTCGTCCACCTTTAACGAAAAAGCTGCCGTCCGGTCCAGGGGAAAAGTTAGATGCTCCAGAGCGCTTTTCACATCGACCACCCGGGCCATCATCCCGCTGACCAACCGGCAATTGGCAGGGGGCTCGGGTAGTAATAAAAGGGAAGCATCGCCGGCCGGGGCCCTCCAGACCACCGTTTCCGCCTGTGCGCCATGTAAACTGAAAAAGCGGAAGATTTCTTCCCTTACCGGGGGGGAGAGGTAAATCATCTCGTGCACCAGGATCTTCCCGTTGTTGAACTGGTAAAAGAGATACCCTTCCAACTCTCCCCGGTCATTTTCATACCCATAGAAGTGATAACCCTGTTTCTCCAGCTTTTTCAGGAGGTACCGCCACCAGTTCTCGCTCCTCTTGAGCGCCCCGTTATACTCCGCCACATAATTTTCATAGACAGTTTTCATCCGGGGAAGGTCCGCCACGGTCAGCGGCAGGAAGCGGCCGGCGCCCCGGCCAAAGCCCGCAAAATCCTCCACGGAAACCGTGTACTCCCAGCGGTGAAAAGCCAGTTCCCATCCGAATTTCCGGTAAAACCTGTAGGAAAACGGCCCCAAAAGCGAAAAGATATCGCCCCGGTCCCTCATTACTGCCAGGGCCTCTTCCAATAAAGCGGCGGCCAGGTTCCGCCGCCGGTACTCCGGGAGGGTCGCCACAGCCCCGATCCCGCCCATCTTTACCGGGCGCCCGCAGAAAAAGATCTCAAAAGGATTGATCTTCACGGAAGAAACCAGGCGCTGCCCGTCAAAGGCCCCTATGTAATTATCGGGCTCAAACCAATCCTCCCCCTCCGGCAAGTTAAAACAGTAACTGTGGAGACGCCGCAGATCCTCCCGGTGGCGTTCGGTAAGAAAAGTAATTTTCATCTTTTTTCCCCCAATTTCTCTAGCTGTTTTCCCCCAATTCCCCTGATTGTTCTTTTCCCCACTTTTCCTGATCCAAGGAAAAAAAAACGCCCCTTAGGGCGAAACGCCTGTTAAGCCATGACGCCGCTTACGGCGTAATCCATTTCCCTTATCCCACTTAAGCCAGGCGCTTTTCGATCTGCAAATCCGCATCTTTCCCCAACTCTAAAAATTGATTCTTCCTCTTCCCCTCCAGGAACTGGACAACCGTCTTTCTCCTGTTGGTATTGACCACCACCGCTTTTTCTCCCGTGCTGAGCAGGAGAACACTGCCGACCGGATACGGCGCCACCGACCAGGAAAGGGCGGCAACAGCCTTCCGGTCGTATTTCGTGGGGGCGTTCGCCTTCAATTCCGCGATCGCCTCGTGGCTCCAAAGCGGTTCCCGGTACAGTTTGTTTGAGGTCATGGCGTCAAACGAATCGGCGACCGCGGCGATCTTCGCGTAAAGGTGGATCTCATCCCCTTTGAGGCCGCGGGGGTAACCCGAGCCGTCTTCCCGCTCATGGTGCTGGTATGCCACATGGGCCGAGAGGATACTCAACCCCGTGTAGGTCCTTAACCGTTCAAACCCCAGCCTGGCGTGGTCCTGCACCTGCTTGGTTTCTTCCGGGGTCAGGTTAGTCATTTTATTTAAAATTTCGGGGTCGATATAGACCATCCCCAGGTCGTGCAGGAGCGTTCCCATGGCCAGTTCTTTCAGCCTGTCCCGGGGGAGGCCCAAATGTTTCCCCATGATCGTCGAGATGATGCAGACGTTGACCGAATGGACGTAAGTATAATTATCGTGCTCCTTCAAATCCAGCATATTGTAGATGACATCGTTGTTCTCCAAAACCTCGTCGAGGATAATATCGGCCACCATGTTCATCTGTTTCAAATCCACGTTCTGGACGACCAGGGCCTTCCCCAGCGTGTCTTTGACGATCTTGATCGCCTGGGCTTTCGTTACCTCGCTGACCGGGCCCATAATCTCCCGGTCGTCATCGTTTTCACTGTCCAAAACATAAAGATGGGTAAAGTCGAAATCCTTCAATCTCTCCAGGTACGCCCGGGTCAGTTTTGTTCCTTTGGCCAGCAAAACCTTCCCCTCATTGCTGAAGAGATCCTTCGCCAACAACATGCCATCTTTTATCTCATCGATTGCCAAATACCGCATGATGCATCTCCTATGTTTCCTATATGATTAGTCTGTGATCTCCGGGGAGACCCACCATGTAAATTAAAAAAATTCTCTCCTCCTTCCGATTTTCCTTCTCCCGACACCAAACTTTATAATAATCATAAAAGAATAATCATGAAAAAGGATCGCGGAGGAAATATTCTTCCACATCGCGGTAGCGCGGCCCCTGTGGGGTTAACCTGCTTTCCACCAGTGAAAAACCTTTCACGGTCATCCGCCCTTTCACCCCGGCCGCCAGCAATTTATTGTCATAAAGCGGGACTTCGCCCTTCACCCGGCCAATGGTCAAATGGGGTTTGAAACCCCTTTTCTCCGGCGCCAATCCGCGCGGGTTTGCCTCCAGCACGGCCGCCTCGACGCGGCCGGCCAGAGCCGCCAGTTCGTTGTGGCCTTCATCCACACCGAGCCAGAGAACGCGCGGCTTGCCCCGGGGAGGAAACGTGCCGCCCCCGGCCAGAGTAAGCGGGAAGGAAGGGGTGGTTGCCGCCACCTGGCGCAAGTGGGGAGAAAGCCCGGTAACGAACTCCGGGTCTTGTTCGCCAAGGAACTTCAAGGTGAAATGCAACTGCCCGGGGGGAACCCATTTTATCCCGGAGGAACCGGCGGTAATCTCCCCCAACCAATCGCCAACGGCTTCCCGGAGTTCCTCACTCAACCAAACAGCAAGAAAAAGCCTCATTTTTCCTGCGCGTGCCCGCGGGCACGCCCGTTTTCACCTCCGTCTTCTTCCCTGTCCACATCTTTTTCCCTATCCGCAGTTGTTTCCGGCTCATCAACCACCATCCGTTCCAAAGCCAGCTTTCCCCCGAGGCTGTAAACGCGGATCAGGTCGACTGCGGAAAGGTGGAACGCCGCCCCTGCCCCCGGCTTTTCGCCGCGGTTGAAGTGCAGCAGGGCTACGCTATAGGGCGGCGGGTCGTTCTCCAACCCCCGGAGGCCGGCGGCGCCGCTGGTCCCGGCATTGATAAACCAGGTCTTTTCTTCTTTAAAGACAGCCGCGCGGTGGTTATGGCCGTGTAAAACCACGGGAACCCGGTCCTTTACTTCTTCGGCCAGCTTGAGATTGTGGATGGCTAAAAGATCCACTTCCCCGGAGAGGTTCTCCCAGTACGCGGCGAGCGTTTCCGCTTCTCCCGCCAGTTCCTCATCCTCCGCCAGCAGGACCCCGGAACTCCGGGCCGCCGGATCCTCCCAGCCCAAAATGGTCAAACCCTGAAAATCATAGGTCCCTCTTCTTAAAACAACCAGGTTGGGCAGGCGCCTAAGGCTGTTGATCACTTCCGGCGAATCATGGTTCCCGGGGATAAAAAGGTATGGAACGCCCAGGGTTTTGATCTGCCCGGCCAGTCCGGTCTCGATTGCCGTCCCGTAATCGGTCAGATCCCCGGTATCGATGACCAGGTCCACAGCAAAACCCTCGATCAAGGGCTTGATAAATTCAAAAGCCGCCGGGTTGTTATGAATATCCGAAACGTGGAGGATTTTTATTTCCCCGTCCGCCTTTGCCAGGGGGGTCAAAAGATCCACCTGCGTGACCAGGCGGTCCATATTTCCGGCCACCAAGGAGAGCCTCTCGCCCAATTCCGGCAGGTACGCCAAGCCCTGGTCAACCAGGTGCAAGACCCAGGGGGCGAAGGCCAGCATCCCTTCATAACGGGGGTTTTTAAAGGCCTCCCTGTCATAATCCAGCGCGACACTTCCCAGGAGAAGCAGAACCCCTAAAGAGCCGGCAGCCGCCGCCCGCCAAAGCCGGTGAAGATCCCGCCTGCCAAAGACCAGGGCGACCAAGCCCCCGGCCACCCCGCCCAAGATCGCCAGTTGGGCCAGGGAAAAATAGAAGAACCGCCGCAGGCGGGGGAGCAACTCTTCCAGGTATTCCTGGGGGTTGGCATAGCCCGCCAGTTCGTGCTGGAGGAGGGCGGGATCGATCTTCTCCACCCGCAAGGAAAGGAGGACCGGCCAGCGGTGGGTATAGGCTTTAATCTCGCCCAACAAGGGCATAACCAGGCTGCTCTCCCCCGGCCACCCCCAGCCCAGATCAAACCTGATGGAAAAAGGGCCAAATTCGCCACTGGTCCCGGCGAGTAAAGTAAAGAAGAGGAGGAAGAGAAGAACAGCCAATACGGGACGGGCGATCTGCCGTACCCGGGTGAAGACCGGGTTCGCTTCCGGTTTTTCAGTGACCTTCCTGTTCTGCACCGGAAAAAGCCCCTTTCAGATACTGCCAGAGCAAAACCAGCCCCGCCTGGGCGGCGGCGATTTTGTTCTCTGTCCGGTTCCAACAGAACCGCTCCTCCCGGGTAACAGTCCCACCCGGATAGGCCAGGGCCAGGTAGACCAGGCCCACCGGTTTTTTGGCGGTCCCTCCGCCCGGCCCGGCAATGCCGGTAGTGCTCAGGGCCAGATCAACCCCGAAGTTCTTCCGCATCCCTTCCGCCATTGCCCGGGCTACTTGCGGGCTCACCGCCCCGTACTCCTGCAAAAGGGCTTTCTCAACCCCCAGGGTTTTCTCTTTAACCCGGTTATCGTAGGCGACAACCCCGGCCAGGAAATAGGCGGAGGCTCCCGGAACGCCGGTGATCCTGTGGCTGAGCAGGCCGCCGGTACAGGACTCAGCTGTTCCCAGAGTTAACCCGCGGGCGGTCAAAATCCTCCCTACTACCTCTTCCAACTGCTCGCCGTCGGTACCGAAAATATACCCGGCCAGCCGGGAACGGATCGCCTCCTCCACCGGGCGGATCAAAGCCAGCGCCGCTTCTTCCGACGGTGCTTTGGCAGTAAGGCGCAGCCAGACCTCACCCCGTTTTGCCAGCGGGGCAATGGTGGGGTTGGTCTGCCCGGCCAGTAAATCCTGGATCTTTTCGGCCATCGCCGACTCACCGATCCCCGCCATCTTCAGCACACGGGAAACGAGGACCGGGCCGGGCCGGCCGGTTTGCGCACGCACCCGGTCTATCCTGGGCAGGACCTCCTCTTCCATAAGGTATTTCATTTCCACTGGGACCCCGGGAAGGGCGGCCAGCATCTTCCCGTCCTTCTCCAGCCAAAGGCCGGGGGCGGTCCCGTAGGGGTTCATAAGGCAAACAGCGGACCGGGGCCTTAGCGCCTGCCGGAGATTACCGGGGGGCATCGGCAGGCCCCGGCGGTCGAAGTACTCCTCAATCATCCGCCGGGCCCCGGGGTCCTCCACCAGTTCCTCTCCGGCCAGGAGAGCCACGGCTTCCCTGGTCAGGTCATCAAGGGTAGGGCCCAGCCCGCCGGAGATGAGGACCAGATCCACCCGCTCCCATGCCTGCTGTAAAAGGGCGGTTAGGCGCGGCAGGTTATCCCCGACCGTGGAAACGTGGTAAAGGTCAATACCAAGCCGGGCCAATTTCTCTGCCAGATAGGCCGCGTTGGTATTGATGATCTGCCCGAGCAACAACTCGGTCCCGACACAAATAATCTCCGCCTGCAAAAGAACCCCTCCCCAGAATTACTTTCACCGGTAACAGGTATACACAGATAGATGCGAACTATGCCGGGGTGCGCGTCGCCTCCGCTTCCGGATCCAACGCCAGCAACTGCCGGAGCTTGGGACCGGAGATCTTCTCCTCCCCCAGTAAAACCCCGGCTACCTGCTGGAGACGGTCTCTTTTCTCCTCAATAATCCCGGTCACCCTTTTCACCTGGCTGTCCATAATTTTTTGAAACTCCTGGCAGATCCGGTCTTTCGGGGTGTATTCCTCATCTACTACACCCAGGGAGGAAAGGCCGGTGGCGATGATATTCCGAGCCAGCCTGGCGGCTTGCTCCAGATCATTGGCCGCACCGGTGCTTCTCTCCCCATAAATCACCTCTTCGGCAACGGCCCCGCCTAGACAGATGGCGATCTGTTCTTCCATATACTTCTTGGTGTATAGCGAACGATCCTCCTCCCCGGCCGGGCGCATGAATCCCAGGGCCTTCCCCCGGGGAATGATGGTCAGGGTCCCGACCGATCCCGGCCTCAGGGTTTCACTGACAAGGGCATGGCCGGTTTCATGGATCGCCACCCGCTCCAATTCCTCCCGGCGTAACCGCTTATCTGTCCGTTCACCCAATAAGACTTTATCCAGGGCCTCCTCCATTTCTTCCAGGCCAATCTCTTCTTTTCCTTTACGGAAACTGAGAATCGCCGCCTCGTTCACCAGGGATTCAAGGTGCGCCCCGGAAAAACCGAAGGTCTCCCCGGCCACTTTTTCCAGATCCACCTCACGGGCCAGCGGCTTGTTCCTAGTGTGGATCTCCAGGATCTTGCGTCTTCCTTCTTTCGCCGGGAGGTCCACCTGGACCCGGCGGTCAAAACGGCCGGGACGCAGCAAAGCGTCATCCAGGAGATCCGCCCGGTTGGTGGCACCAATCACCAAAATCCTCACCCCGTCTTCCGCCCGGAGGCCGTCCATCTCGACCAGGAGTTGGTTGAGGGTTTGGTCATACTCCAGGTGGGAGGTGTGTTTTCCCCGTTTCCCGCCTAACACCTCAAGTTCATCCAGAAAAATAATGGCGCTGTTTTTTCCTATTTTCTGGGCCAGCCGGCGGGCCCGGGAAAAAAGCTGCCGCACCCGTTGGGCCCCGACCCCGGCATACATCTCAATAAATTCGGAACCGGAAGCGGCTAAAAAGACCGAATCCATGTAGTGGGCGGCGGCTTTCGCCATCAGGGTCTTTCCTGTCCCGGGCGGACCCGTCAGCAAGATCCCTTTCAAAGGCCGTATCCCCAGGGCTTTGGTTCTTTCTTCCTCACGGAGAAAATCCAGGGCTTCCACCAGTTCCCGCTTGGCCGTTTCCTGCCCGCCGATATCGGCAAAACTGACATGGGGGACGAATTCTCCCTCCCCCTTGCTTTCCAGGGTTTCAAAATTCCGTTCCAACCCCCGGTTCCGGAGGTAGTAGTGGAGCGCCCACATTGCCCCGGCCAGGAGGAAAAAGGGGACCGGATCCAGTCCCTGTTTGACCAGAAAAACAAGGAGCGCCGCGCCGACGCCGAAAATTACCTCTTTTTTCACCGGATCACCTCGCCTTCTCCGGCACCCCACCGGGAAAACCTGGGCACCGCTTGGTAATACAAGAGGTCGTCTTTGGCCAATTGGACAAAGAAGAATTCCTCGCCTATGAAGACTTTGAAATCCCCTCTGTATTTCTCCTCCAATTCCCGGAGTTTTTCATAGAGGGCTTGATAATTCCCGGAAACCCTGGCCTCTTCCAGGGTAAAACTAAGCTCGTAATAGACGGGAGTCAGCTCCGGCGCTTGCGGGCTTTCGATAATGACCTCCCTAATCTCCCCTTTTCTCTTTTCCCGGATTTCCCGGAGAAAAGACTCGAGGGTATTACGGAGATCATTGGTCTTTTCCAACCGGACACGGAGGACCTCCCCTTTTCCAAGCAGGGTAAATTCCTTAATCTCCGGTACCGCCTCCGCCCATTGCTGCAGCGGGCTATCTTTAAAGAAATACTCGGCCAATGCTTCTCCGCCAAATAACAAACCGGTGGTGATGATAAAAGCCGCGCCAATGAGGAAAAACTTCTGCAATGTCCAGTGTTTTTGTGGCATGATTATTCTCCTTCCAAGGCGGCAAAGTGTTGACATAAAAATTATAACATACTTCACGGAAAATCACGACCAAAACCGCCTGGTAGTTGGTGGAATGCACTTCATGAAGATTTTTCCCGGTAGGATTTTTCTCCCTTTTACCGAATACTAATTCTGACGATTATGGGGAAAAGAAAAAACCCCCCCGCCAAAAAGAGGAGGTTACAGTGGATGGACTGGAAAACGCAGAAGAAAACAGTGATTATTGCCGTGGGCGCCGCCCTTCTTTTCTTGGGCAGCGCCGCGCCGGGTTGGGCTGCCGGCAATGAGCTCAGTATCGGTTATAACCCGGACCACGGGTTGATGGTGGGGGCAACCCTCGATCTGCAAAAGGCGGCCTCCTTTCCCCTGCAGGGATCCTTTGAGGCCTACACCAAAAAATATAACCTTTTCCTGACCACCATTTTTCCTTTGGAAGAACGGCTTGATTTCTATCTCCGTCCCGGCCTGGCCGAAGGCCTCTATCTTGGGCTGGGCGTTAAAATCCAAGTCACCTGGGATCTGCAGATCTGGGCCGGCTTTGGCCATGCCTTCCAGGACGAAGCCTTTTTAGATCTCTTGGCCGACTACCGGCTCAACAACAACTTCCACCTGAAGCTCCGTTATCACATGTACCGGGCTTATCTTGGGATCGGCTATGCGCTCTAGGCGCAGGCCCCGCCCCCCCGTGCCCGTCTACAGTTAGTTCCGGCCGGCTGCCGCATCGATCATCGCCGCCAGCTTCTTATGCTCTTCCGCAGGAAGGGTTCGATCGATATACAAGGTATGATTTTTCTCCTCCGCCAGGTTGATCCGGGGCGGCTGTTCCAAGAGGTTCCCCTCCCGGTCAAAATAGATCCGCACTTCAGGCCGGAAGGGGTTGTTTTTGCTGACCCGGATGACCTTTGCCACCTGACCGCTGTTTAAAACCACCAGCGACCCAATGGGGTAAATGGCCATTACCGAAATGAAGGCGTTAAGAACCACCGGGTCGTATTTTTCTTTCTCTGCGAACAGCTGTTCCAGAGCCTGCTGCGGGGTCAGTTGCTCCCGGTAGGGACGGGAAGAGATACAGGCATCATAAACATCGGTAACGGCAACAATCCGTGCCTTGAAACTGATCTCCTTCTCCTGCTTGCCGTCGGGATAACCGGAACCGTCGCACCTTTCATGATGCTCCCTGGCCACTTTGATAATCTCTTCTGAGAAGCCTTTGGCCCGTAGCAATTCCTCCCCGTAAACCGGGTGTTTTCTAACCTCCTCCATTTCAGCAGGGGAGAGGGCGCCGTGTTTCTGCCAGATCTCCTGCGGGATGCTAAGCATCCCCAGATCGTGAAGGAGGGCTGCTGTCCCCAGTTCGTGCAGTTCCTTTTTGGAATAGCCCAAAACTTCTCCAACCAGCAGGGTGAGAATGGCCACATTTACCGAATGGCTGAAAAGATAATTATCATACGCTTTGATATGTGTAAGGTTTAACAAGAGCGACGGGTCCATCTCCACCTGGTTCAGGATATCATCGGCCAGGCCGCGGATGGCTTGTTCTTCAAGGGGCTGATCGTCAGAGATCTTGATCAACTCTTCCGCTGCGATAATCATCCGTTTATGATTTCTGGCCAGGACCGGAAGGAGTTGCCGTTCCGTCTCATCCCTGCTGTGCGCTTGTGTCTCATCAATCCCGACCGATTCGAGTCCCAGGCTCTCAATGCGCCGGATCATCTCTATCGAAAGCTCTGTTCCCGCTCCAATCAGTGTTACTGTTGTCTTGGGGAGGATAATATCCTCCGCCAGCCGCATCCCCGGGACCAATTGGGTGGTTTTTACCCGTTTCAAATTAACACACCCCCTAACTGATGGCTTCTCTCAGTGCAATATATATCGTAATGTCTCCCAATTTTGTTTGCAAGGGGATGACAAGAAAGTCCAGATCTATGGCGGAAACCGTTACATCCTTACCCATGAAAAGAGTGGGCGGGGTGACGCTGCAAATCAAGTCCCGGCTACCCAACTCTCCCACCGCATTACCGGTAACCATATTACTAAATTCGCTGATGGCGCTCTTCGCCAATTCGTCCAAAGCAACGATGGGTAACCCGATCAGCATATTTGAAGCCAGTTTCTTCGCGGTTTCTTCTGTCATGCAGAATACCACCTGGCCCAAGAGATCCCCGGTCACGCCCACGGCGACATTCACCTCGTCCCCGCATACGGGAGAAGAAGCTAGTCTCAACTGCCCCCTGGTTGCGTCGGTTTTGCCCATCCGCTTAAGGATATCAAAGGCCGCTGCCAAAAACGGGTTGATTAAATCTGCTTTCACCTCGACACCTTCCTTTTCCGTCTCTTCGGTAAAACAGCAGTTTAGCTTTTAGGTTCTCATTTCAAGACAAAAGATAGACAGCTTTTCCTTCCGTCTTTCCAAAGAAGGCAAACCCCTTGGTGAAGGCAGAACCCACAAGGAAGCCTGCGGGGAACAGCGCCTTGCCCGTTTTTCTTCGCCACTTCCGCTCTCACCCCTCCCGCAGCAAAAAGCCGGCATTATAGTATATGCAGATCACGGAGGGGATTAAGCGAAAACTGCCGGAAAAGGCGGAAAGATCACTACCAGATGGCGAAAATGCCAAGAGCCGCCAGGGTAACTATAATACCGGCGATTACCGTTCCCAGAGCCAGCGCGGGCACGGCCCGCCTTTTTCTTATCCCCAAGAGATGGGCAATGGCGGCGCCGGTCCAAACCCCGGTCATCGGCAAGGGAATGGCGACAAAGATCGTTAGCCCAAAAAACCCGTAACGGTTTATTTTCTCTTGTTGCTTGGCGGTTCTTCTCTGAATCCACTGCAACAGATGATAAAAAAGGTTGTATTTATGAGACCAGCGGGAGAGAAAAGAAAGAACAAGCATGATCGGGACGATGGGCAGGAGATTCCCGGCCACGCCGAGGAAAAAGGCTTCCCACGGTTGGGCGCCCAAGTATAACGCCATGGGGATGGCTCCCCTTAACTCAAGGTACGGTAGAGCACTGGTGAAGAGAATGAGTATGATTTCGTTCAGAGTCAACCCCTCGGCCATATAACTCTCCGCTTCCCATTTATTTTAAATTTTTATTATTCCCTGTATTCTCTATTTTTCCGTTTTCACCTGCCTTTTTGATAAAAAAATCCGGAAACACGGCGGTTAGGATCCAGTTTCCATCTGGTTACTCTTCACTTAAGAGCCGCAGCCTTTTATACTCCGCCCAGCCTACCTGCCCGGTAACGGGTAATCCCTCTTCTTGCTGGAATTTCTTCAGAGCCTGCTCTGTTCCGTAACCAAAAATCCCGTCCGGACGGTGCTGGTAGTACCCCAATTGCCGCAAGCGTTTCTGCAAAAAGAAAACATCCGCGCCCTTCTCTCCCATCAGTAGCCGGCGCCTGCCCCGGAAGGGATCCCCGGTGATATAGACCCGGGTCCCCTGGCGTACCCATTGGTAGACCTGTTCCACATCGCGGTTGTACATCCGGACGCAGCCGTGGCTCTCCATTCTCCCAATCGACCATGGTTTATTGGTCCCATGAATACCATAGCGGCCAAAAGGGACATTCAAGCCAATCCAGCGGGTACCAAACCCCCCGCCCCATTTCCCTTTATCCACCACGGTCCAACTCCCCACTGGCGTGGGCGTGGCGGGCTTACCAATGGCCACCGGGAAACTCTTAAACGGCTTACCGTCAACCAAGACCGTGAGGGTGAGGTAATCGGTGTCGACAAGGATCACAATGTTGCCTGGGGGAGGGCTTCCGGCCACCGGATCGCCCGGGCTCATCCCCCCCAAAGCCTCCCAAGTATCACTGTCCACCTTCCCGGTTATCCGTAAATTGTGCAGGCGTTGAAACTCTTTCACCGCGGCAACCGTCGGCTGATCATACACTCCTGTAAGCTCACTGGCAAAAAAACCTAGACTCCGCAGAAAATACTGTAATTCAAGGATCTCCGGGCCTTCCGTCCCCGGGAGAATCTCCGTTTCCGGAGGGCACAGGCATTCTTCAGCCCGGACCCCGGGGGCGAAAAGGCCGCACCCGGCTAAGACCAGTAAAAAAAGGAAGAGCCCTCTTTTTCGCCGCAACCATCTCCGCCTCCTGTTTTCCGGCTTTTTTTAGTATTTCCCGGGGAAAACAGAAGGCTGCAGGGAAACTTATCCTCGCGCTCAGAGGTTTACCTGGACAAGGTCCCGGTCCATCTTCTCCATGCAGTTTTTGATCTTGGCAGCCATCAGTGGATCCTCTCCCAGGCAGGCGGTGCGGATCTGCCGCAAAAGGTCAATCCCCCGGCGGAAACCGGAGACGATATCCCCCTCCTGAAGCTCCGGGGCGCTACGGGTCAGCTCAAAAAAGTCGCAGCCCCGGCTCCATTCGTACGCGAGCGGGGAGAGGCTGGGGAAGAAGCGGACCTCGTCCTCACCCACACCGTGGCGGAAAATGAGATCGCGGATAATCTTCCTGATTGGCCGGTAGTCAAAGGGAAGATTCCGCGGCAGGCGTTCTCCTTTGCGCGGTTCGTAATCGATGGCGACAATAACCGCATTAATCTGGTCTTCGTCCCATTCGTGGAAAAACCCGGCAAAATACAACTCGGTGATCAGCAGTTCCTGGGCGTAGATTTGCATGGCAAATTTCCCGCGGGGCAAGAGGTTGCCATCGGCGTCAAGGTAATCCAGGTCTTCCAGGATCGCAGCCTTGGCCTCTAAATCAGCCTCAAAGCGCCCGGCCACTTTTAAATTGCGCATCTGTTCCTCCAGGCTCAGCCGCTCCTTGTGAAGGCGTTCATAGGTCTTGGCCCTCTTCTCGCAGCGGGCCTGTTCCGCCGGGGAACAGTCCCTTTCGGCCAGTCTCGCCAGGGACTCCTTGAGCTCTCTAATCTCCGCACTAATGGCCCGCCGGGCCTTCTTACCGCGGATATACCGCAAACGCCGTTCTTTCTTGCGCAATTGCCGCAAAGCCGCCGCCCGCATTTGCGGGCAGGAAAGGCTCCCCCAATCCTGACAGATCACACTGCGCGTCTTCTCCAATTCCGCAGCCAGCCGGTCCAAGCGGTTTTCCAGGAAAACCTTGTCGTTGCGCGCCTGGAAAGTGGCGAAATTCCGGTCCAGGATTACCAGGATCTCTTCCTTGTTGTAATTGTGGAAAAGGTTCAAGACCGAATTGTAATTGAGGTTGAAACGGCTGGTCAATTCCTCCACATCCGCCGGGTTGGTACTGGGGAACTCCTCCAGGCGGTAACGGTCCAGATCCGCCAGGATATAGACAAAACCCTTTTCATCGATGCCCCGGCGGCCGGCCCGCCCCGCCATCTGGAAATACTCCAGGGTGGTCATGGGCCTAAAGGTCACCCCGTCCCATTTTGTCGGCGCATCAAAACAAACGCTGCGGACCGGGTAGTTAATCCCCACGGCAAAGGTTTCGGTGGCATACATTACCCGGATCAGGTTCTCTCCAAAAAGGGTCTCGACAATCTCTTTTAAGGCCGGCAAGAGACCGGCATGGTGGAAGGCGATGCCCCGGAGGAAAATCGGGCGTAACCTGTGGAGGGTCGGCCATTTTTCTAAATTATACTGCTTGGCCGCGTGGTCCAGGATCTCCTCGACCCGTTTCTTTTCATCAGCGGACAAAAAGTCAAAGCGCTCACTAAGTTCCTGGGCTTTAACCTCGCACTGCTGACGGCTGAAGATAAAATAGAGCGCCGGCAGGCCGTTCCGGCGGTGGACGGATTTGATCAGTTCTTTATGGTCCAGTCCCTTCCAGGTTCGTTCCCCGCCCGCCGGGGACCCGCGTTCCCCCTCCCGCTTTTTCCGTTTCTGCCAAGCCTTTTTCAACTGGTTAAAGCCGGTCGGACCGGTCAGCGGGTGATAAACATAATGCTCCAACGGCACAACCCGGTCTTTTTTGTAGACCACTTTCACCGGGTGTTCCTTGATCTCTTGGATCCACGCGGCCAATTCCGCAGCGTTGGGAATGGTGGCGGAAAGCCCCAATAAACGCAGGTTGTCCGGCATGAAAATAATCGACTCTTCCCAAACCGTCCCCCGTTCCTCGTCGGAAAGATAATGAATTTCATCGAAGATCACATGGGAGAACCCGGCCAGCCGTTCCTGTTCCTGGTGTAGAATATTGCGGAAAATCTCCGTTGTCATAATGATTATATCCGCTTCCGGCTGGATCACCACATCGCCGGTGATAATTCCGATCTTCTCCTCCCCGTGCCACTCCTTAAACTCCTTAAATTTCTGGTTGGAAAGGGCCTTGATCGGCGCAGTGTAAACCACCCGCTGCTCTTTCTTGACCGCTTCTTCAATCAGGTAATCGGCGATGAGGGTTTTCCCCACGCCGGTGGGAGCGGAGACAAGGACCGAGTAGCCCTGTAGTAAATAGTCGATGGCCTCTTTCTGGAAATCATCAAGGATAAACCCGCGAAATTCTCCTGTTTGTTCCGGCATCACAATTGTTGCTCCTGTTCTTTTATTATTATTTAACAAAATTCATTATTCAACTTCCGTTAAGTGCAGTGGCCCGCCGGTAATTAAAACCGTTTCCACCGCCTTAACCAACCGGGCCATCTTCTTCTCCACCAGTGCATACCGGGGGGATTCCGTACCCGCCCATTTTTTGTGTAAAGGCAGGATCTCACGGACGTAAAGACCAGCCGCTGTTTTCTGGACCGCTTCCGGGACCGCCGGAATACGCAAAGACTTTATTTCGGCAAAATTCAAGTTTGGCGTCCCCACACCGCTTTTTAAGCGTAAAATCTGGTCCCGCCCGAATTTTCCCATAAGAAACAACCAGAGAAAAACCGGGTCAATACCGCGCAACCTTATACGGTCAACAAAACAACTGACATTGGCCGGTTCCGTACCCAGGTAGACACCGGAGCGAAAACGAAGGAGCGAGCCCTCTCCCGAACGGGAAAAAAGCAGATCCCCCCGGCGTACCCGGCTCCTCTGTGGATCAAACTCTCCCCCGGGGACCACCCGGAGGGCGGGGCGGGGGTTAAGCCCGGTAAAAAAAAGGTCCTTCTGGCCGAAAACCGGTACCCCGTTTTCCCGCAGCTCCGGCCTTTTCCCGGGTAATATCGCGCCGTAAGAGATTTTTTCGACATATTCACCCAGCGGCCGGAGGGGAAAAACAACCTCGGCCAATGCCGCGCGCAAAACCGGGTCCCAGTAATTCGGGTTCCAACGCCCCCGGAGAAGCTCGGAGGTTTTCACCCAGGTAACGCCGGGAGAAGCTTTTTTCTCCCGCCAAGAGATATAGGTGCGAACGGTCTGCAAGACCGTGCCGAAAAAATCCGAATGGTCTTTTACCCCCCGGAACTCTGTACTGGCAAAGAGGGTCTCCTCCCCGTTCTCCTTCTCTTCCCCCGGGTTTCCCACCCGGCGGCGGAAAAAGACCAGGGAAGTCCGGGCCGGTGTCCCTGCCGCCCGGAAGCTGCCGGGCGGAAGCCCCACGACCGCCAATAACCGGGCCCGGCGGCAAAACTCTTCCCTCTCCCGCTGCAGGCGGTCATTGCCCAAGAAACCGTCGGGCAGGATAATCGCCCCGTAGCCGCCCGGCCGGCACAAGGCAAGAAAACGCCGGAGAAAAAGCGCCTCTACCGGCAGGCGCACGAGACGAGCCAGTTCCTTCTTCTCATACCCCTCCGCCAATAACCAGCCGGCGCCATCCCAGTCGCCGCCGGACAGGGCGGCGGCAAGCCGTTCTTTGCCGCCCCGGCCAAAGGGGGGATTACCGACCACCAGATCAAAACTACCACGGGAAAGGGCGGCAGGCCCGCCGTCCAGGAGACCGTCCGCCAAGAACCAGCGGCTTTTCAACTCCGCCGGTGGCTGCAGCCCGGGGTCAATCTCGACCCCTGTTACCTGCCCGGGGGCAAGCAACCCCATTTTAATCCCGGAGGAGAGGAAGATTCCCTCCCCGGCTGCGGGATCAATCACCCGGAAACGGGAAAGGTCGCCGGCGGGGACCATCTCTTTCAGCATCTCCCAGACAAAGACCGCCACCCGCGCCGGGGTAAAAAACTGCCCCCACACCTTCTCAATTCTCACCGCCTGCCGCGAAGACCTCGATCATCATGGCATGCTCATCACAGTTGGGGAATTTCGGGCAGTTGATACATTCCTTCCAGACCTTGTGCGGCATCTGTTCTTTATCGATTAACCTAAACCCGCATTTTTCAAAGAACTCTTTCTGGTAAGTAAGGGCGAATACCCGGGGGATACCTAGACTCCTGGCCTCCTCCAGCAACTTTGCCACGAGTTGCCGGCCAATCCCCCGGCGGGTGGCGCTCTCAACCAGGGCCAGCGCCCTGATTTCCGCCAGGTCTTCCCAGATTATATGGAGACCGCCGGTGCCAAGGAACTCGCCATCATCTTCCACCACGGTAAACTCCCGCAGGCACTCATAGATCATACTCCTGGACCTTGGCAGCATCAGCCCTTTTTCTGCGTAGGAATTGATTAACCTGTGTAAATTTTCGACATCGTCCATTTTTGCCTTCCGGAATACGAGCATGCGCCACATCCTCTCTCCGCGAAAGAGTATAGCAGTATTATTTCGGCATTTCTTAACAAATTCCTTTGTTACAACGAGTTTTCATCCTCTTGCCCGCAAAAAAAAGAGGTTTGAGTCTTCACCCACTCAAACCCCGGAGAAAATTTATATTTATGGTGCCAAGGGACGGAATCGAACCGCCGACACGGGGATTTTCAGTCCCCTGCTCTACCAACTGAGCTACCTTGGCCCTGATTGACAAATGGCGGAGCCGACGGGACTCGAACCCGCGATCTCCAGCTTGACAGGCTGGCGTGTTAGACCGGCTGCACCACGGCTCCGTAAAACCTTAACTGATGGTGGTCGCGACTGGATTCGAACCAGTGACCTCTGCGATGTGAGCGCAGCGCTCTGACCAACTGAGCCACGCGACCATCCTGCCTGCAATTATAACATGATCCGCCTGACAAGTCAACAGAAAAGAGAACCCCTGGCAAAGCAGGCGGTCAATTTAACTTAAAATGGTAGCCCCAAGGGGATTCGAACCCCTGCCGCCGCCTTGAAAGAGCGGTGTCCTAACCCCTAGACGATGGGGCCACATGGTGGGCCATCGGCGAATCGAACGCCGGACACCCTGATTAAAAGTCAGGTGCTCTGCCGACTGAGCTAATGGCCCGGTTTCAGTGAAACCTAGTACATAATACAATATTTTTTTATTCATGTCAACCCTTTAAATTTTTCTGGAATTTAATTACAAAAATGGTATAATATATACTAATAGCATCTCCGCCCGATAAAAAACCTTTATCAGGAGGTGTTACCATGGAAATTTCCCATCTCCAGACCTTCCTTTTACTGGCAAAAAACGGGAGCTTTTCACAGACCGCCGCCCTTTTACACCTCACCCAGCCGGCAGTCTCCCAACAGATCAAAGCCCTGGAAGAAGAGTTGGGCCAGGTTCTCTTCGTCCGGCGTAACCGCTCAACCCATCTGACCAGGTTGACCCCAGCCGGGGAGGTTTTTCTTCCCTATGCCCGGCAGATCCTTCTTTTCCTGACGGAAAGCAGGGAGAGGTTGGGAAGTTACGAACCGGAAAAACCCTCAACCTTAACCCTGGGCGCCGGTTCCGCCACCATCACCTACCGCTTGCCCGAACTTCTCCAGGCATATAAAGAGCAGGCGCCCGGGGACGAAGTAGTGATCAAAGCCGGTTCGGCTCAAGAGATTACCGAGTTGATCCTTAAGGGAGATGTGGATTTCGGGTTTGTCAATACCATAGCCCGCACCGGTAACCTGAGAAGTTTTCCCCTTTTCCGTGAAGAAATCCTTCTGGTTGCCCCCGGCAACTGGGAGCCCCCGGCTTTCCCTCTACGCCTTCAAGACCTGGCCGATGAGGTCATGATCCTTTCTTCACCACTCAGCGGCTTCCGGGACTTCCTGAATGAGAGCTTTCGCCGGTACCGCCTCACACCGCGGGTCCTTTTGGAACTCGATGATCTGGAAGGGATCAAAGAGATGGTCCGGATTGGGCTGGGCGTCGCCTTTTTGCCTGAAAGCGCCCTTCGTTCCGGGTTCTTTGCCGGAAGGCTGAAGACCTGCCCTTTGGTTGAAGAGTTTTCCTGTACCACCTTTCTTCTCTCCCTCCCCGGAAAATTTTGGACCCGGGCGATGCAAGGATTTGCCCGGTTGCTGGCGGAAAAATACGCTCTCCCCGGTTTACTCGCAGACACCCAGAGACCCACGCCGGAAGGGGAGGGGGAATCCTTTTTTGGTCCCCCCCGGAATTGGCAGGGAGGGCTGGAAAGATAAAAAAGGGCAAGGGATTTTCCTTGCCCTCCTGCGCGGCGGTACTTCCGGAAAACCAGTTTCCACCGGGTTTTAATTTAGTCGGAACAGAATCTCCTGCCCATCGCATTGAGGCGCGGGTACAAGTGGACATCAGTTACCACATCCACCTGTCGCCACTGGGCGGCTTTGACCAAAATGTGGGCCACAACTTTCTGCCGGAGCTTTCCTTCTTTACTGTCATCCGCTGACGGTTCCAATTGGAAATCGGTATCAATATTCAGCAGATGGTTCTGGATCTCTATATCATCGCCGGGTTTGAGTCCCGGAATCGTGACGCTGGTCATAAAGGGGATCTCTTCTTTGGCATGACGGAGGAAGTCATGGTGATCAACAAAGATAATTTGCTTCAGGATCACGCCCTGCTTGACTACTTTGTCTTTGAAGACATGATCGGTCACCGGGCCCAACTTGGCGTCGATCTTTTCAATCTTTTTCGCCTTAAGCTTTGTTTCGCTCTCCACTACCACCTGGGCGACAGCCTCACCGATAACTTTCAGGACCTTCAGGCGTTCGGTCTTTAAATAAAGATTCGGCCGTGTACTCAACGGTTTCACCTCCATCTTTTCATAAGCCGTTGCTTACGACTCTAAATCAGCATATGCAAAATAAATTCCTGATTGGCACCGGTAAAAAGCACTTTTATTCCCTGATGTACAGGAAACGGGAGTCCCGGCCGGGACTCCCGTTTCTCATTCACCATTCATACCATAAGATGACCAGGGGCAATATGATTCTTCCCCGGTTTACAGGTTATTACTGCGGCTGCTCTTGCTGTTGCTGTTGGCTAAAACCGGGAATTGAACTCAAGACCGACGGGCCCCCCGGGCTGACACTCTGGTTGGCGCTGAGGGTCTGCCGGAAAGCAGTAGCGGTCTGATAAGCCGCCTGGTTGGCCAGGGACCGTTCCGCCGCTTCAATCATCCGCTTAACCATATGGCCGCCAACAGCACCACAGTCGCGGGAGGTCATAAATCCCCAGTAATCACCCTGGATGGGTTGGGTATTGATATTCAGCTCCTGCGCCACTTCATACTTGAACTGGTCCAAAGCTTGGTAAGCCTCTTTAACCAGCAAAGTATTTTTTTTCTGGCCGGTTCCCATTATGTAACACCCCCTTTCTGTTTTTTATCTTTCCCAAGCTCAGGACCGTAAAACTAGTCTTCCCTTGGTGCTTTTGGTGGTAATAAACATGGAAACACTCTTCTAAATTACCTGTAGATAGCGGAAAAATCCGGGGGCAAAAGATTTACCCGTTGGCAAGGGGGTTCGCCCCAATCTCCCTGCCCCTCTTCCCTTTTCTTACCAAGCGGTAACGGCCGCCCAGGTAGAGAAGGATGGACCAGAAAGACAGGAGACCCAGGAGAACAAGAAAACCGGTGGTCGACAGGTACCAGCGGTACAAAAAACCAGGGGAGAGGGAACCGGTAACCGGGAGGGAACCACCGGCGGCCGCTTTCCGGAGACAGTTCAGAAGAAAAGTATAAAGGCCGGCCAGGAAAGCGTGGCCTGCCCGGGCGGCCAGGTAGGGAAAGATCCGGATGTCGGTACCGTGGATCACGCTCATTACCTGGCTGTGCACGGAGAGCCCGCTCCAGGCGATGATTACCCCGGCGACAACCAGGCGGTCGTTGAGGGGGGCCGCCGCCCGGGCGCCGGCCATCACCCCCAGGTCAATTTCGAAAAACCCCTTAAGCAGTGACGAGGCCAGCGCCGGTTCCAAACCAAATACTTTTAGGAGCCCGCCGGCAACCGGCTGCAGCAACCGGACAACACCGGTTACCTCCAGCATCCGGCAGAGAACGGAAAAGAGGGTAATAAAACCGCCAATCATAAATAAGGAGTTGACCGATTCTTTCACCGCATCGCCCAGTAATTGCCCTACCGGCCGGTTGTCTTCCTTCCGGGCCTGCCGCATCCTTTTGACCGCCCGCCGGAGAAGACCGGCGCCGGCATTACCGCCTATTTCTTCTTTCTTTTCTGATCTGCCCTCTTTTTTTCGCCCGTAAAACCGGAAAAGAAAGCCAATGGAAAAGGCCGATAAATAATGGGCCAGGGCAATAATTGCACCCAATTCCGGGCGGCCGAACATCCCGACAGCGACCGCGCCAAACATAAAGAGGGGATCCGCCGTATTGGTAAAGGCCAGGAGCCGCTCGCCCTCAATCCGGGAACAAAGGCCCATTCGCCGGAATTTCCCGGTGATCACCGCATCCATCGGGTACCCGGCCGCCAGCCCCATCGAGAGGGCAAAAGCCCCGGCCCCCGGGACATTAAAGAGGGGCCGCATTAACGGTTCCAAAATAACCCCGAAAAAATGCACGACCCCCAATCCCAGCAAAATCTCGGTAAGAATAAAGAAGGGGAGGAGGGAGGGGAGAACAATCTCCCAGAAAATCTTCAAGCCGTCTTTGGCCGCTGCCAACCCTTCTCCCGGGAAGACCATCAAGGCAATGGTAAAGATGAGAAAAAACCCGGCGGTCACAAAGAGAAAATTTCTCTGCAATAACAAGAGCTTCATAAGAGCCCCTTCCCTTTTCCCGCGACCCGGCCGCACCCGCGCGGGGATTCCCACCGGCAAGCGGCGCGTACCCGGCAGTGGCGCAGAACGGATCACTGTTCTTGCTTACACCTGCTTTCAACCCCTGGTGCCCCAAAGGATAAAAAAGGCCCCCGCGAGCAGTAGGATTATTTTTACAGGTGAAATTTTCACCGCCAGCGCCACGATGCCAAGGGCGCTGACGGCAAGAAAAACCAAAGGCCCGATCAACCCCAATAAGGCATTGATCCGCAAGGCCGCTTCGATCCGGCGCAAACGGATGATGACAAGGGCGGCGCTGATCTCCAGGATCCCGGAGATCACCCGGAGCGTGGCGATTTGGGAAAGAACCTTTCTTTCCATGGGTCCCGGCTCACCTCGGTTTTTTTAACCCGAAAAGATGGAGGAGTAATGCGGCCAATCCCGCGGCGGCCAACGGGCCCACTGGGAACCCTTTCAAGAAAGCAACACCGAGCAGCGTCCCGATGACCAGCCCCACCATGATCTCGGGTTTCCACTGCAAAAGGATAACCCCCTGCCCGCACAGGTAAGCGGCGAGCAACCCGCCAAGAATGGCCGCAATCCCTACCGGGGTAAGAAAGGTCCGCCCAATCTCTCTAAAGCCGATCTTATCCAGGGCAAAGGGGACCATCACCGCCAGGAGAAGGAAGAGCAGCCCCCATTCAAGGGAATGCCGTTCCAGTGTTTTCAAGGCCGACGGCAGGTTAACCAGTTTAAGAACTAAAAGCGTGCCGGCGCTGGCGGCGACCAAATTATTCTTAAAAGCCATCCCCAGTAAAAGAAGGATGGTCAGGATTAACTTCCCTGCATTCATCTGTCTACGCCTGCCCCCACCAATCTAAAGTAAATCTATGTTCAATCCAGGCCGGAAATTCCTCTTTCCCGCCGGTGCTTTTCCAGCCTGGCGTCTTCCCGCCGCTCCCTGCCTGCCACCCGGCTTCCCGCCGCTCCTTGCCTGCCGGCTTTTAACCGTGTTTCCCCCTCCTGCAAGGCGCGGAAAGACCGGCTCACGCATAGACTAATAGCCCGGAAAACCATTTGCTTTTGAATCCGCCTTGGCTGATAAGCGGTCTTGGCTGGTAAGGAGGAGATGAGGATGGCTCTTTCTTCTTGGGAAAAAATAATCGACCCGCCGCAAAAGGGGCGGGCGGAAAAGCCCCGCTTAACCGGGTTGACCATGGTGATCGACAAGGGGTTGCCCATCGACCAGACCCGTGACTGGCTCGCCCTTGCCGCCCCCTACGTTGACCTGGTTAAACTTACCTTCGGCACTTCCGCCCTTTATCCCAAAACAGTTTTGGCCGCCAAGATCCAGCTCCTGCGGGAGAAGGGGATCGGTCTTTTCCCCGGGGGGACCCTCCTGGAGATCGCCGTTCTCCAAGGAAAGGCCATCCCTTTTCTTGATCACGCCTGCGAACTAGGTTTTGATTTCCTGGAGATCTCCGACGGCACTATTGTCATGAGCCCGGCAGTACGAAGGGGTTTGCTACGAGAGGCAAAAAAAAGGGGGTTCCGGGTCTTGACGGAGGTGGGCAAGAAAAAACCGGGAACCAAATTAAGTTCCCAGGAACTCAGGGCGCAACTGGTATTTGACCTTGAGGAAGGGGCCGATTTCGTCATTATCGAAGGGCGCGAATCCGGTAAAAGCGCCGGCATTTACGATGAATCCGGGGAAACAGACCCGGAGGTACTGGAAAGCCTGCTCGCTTGCACCTCCTGGGAGCGGATCATCTGGGAAGCGCCGCTGAAAAAACAACAACTCTTTTTTATAAAAAGGCTCGGGCCCAATGTCAACCTGGGAAATATCCCGCCCGGGGAGGTCCTGGCCCTGGAGGCCCTCCGCCGGGGTTTGCGGAGCGATACCTTGCTCCCGGAATGAGCCGGAGCGAGGAGATTGCCCTTATCAACGTGATCCCGCGGGAGTTTAAAGGCCAATTCCTTGCTCCCGGAATACGTCACCAAGGCGCTCAAGCGCCTTGGTGACACCTCTCAATCGCGGCGCCAACCGCTCTCAGCTTCTCCACCATCTGCTCGTAGCCGCGGTCAATACACTCGGCATTGGCAACAATGGTCACACCTGCCGCGCCCAACCCGGCAACAACGAGAGCCGCCCCGGCCCGTAAATCCGGGGTCTCCACCGGCGCGCCGCTCAATTTCGGTACCCCTTTAATAATGGCCCGGTCCCGGTCAACCTTGATGTTGGCCCCCATCCGGGTAAGTTCATCCAGGTACCGGAAACGGTTGTCGTAAATGGTCTCCCGGATGATACTGGTTCCTTCCGCCATGGTCATCAAAGCGCCGAACGGTTGCTGGAGATCCGTGGGGAAACCGGGATAGGGCGCGGTTTCCACATCCACCGCCTGCAAGCGCCCGGAGGCCGAGAGCCGCAGGTCGGTCTCGCCTTCTTCCACCTCCAGCCCGGCCTCACGCAGCTTCATCAAGGGCGCCCGGAGATGGTCAACCATGACGTTCTCCAGAACCACTTCCCCGCCGGCCGCGGCCACTGCCATCATATACGTTCCGGCTTCAATCCGGTCCGGGATTATACTATGCTCCGTCCCGTGCAAGTCCCGGACCCCCCGGATCCTGATGACTTCGGTACCCGCCCCCCTAACCTGGGCGCCCATGGAGTTTAAAAGGACGGCCAGATCCACAATCTCCGGTTCCTTGGCGGCATTCTCCAAAATGGTGGTCCCTTCGGCCAAAACCGCCAAGAGGATCAGGTTGATTGTCGTCCCCATACTCCTCCTGTTAATAAAGATCCTGCTACCGGTGGGCCGGTGCAGGCTGGCTTTCATTAAGCCATGCTCAATGGCGACCTGGGCGCCCATGGCCTGGAAACCTTTGATATGAAAATCAACCGGCCGCGGCCCGAGAAAGCACCCTCCCGGCAGTGGAACCTCAGCTTTTCCCAGGCGGGAAAGGAATAGCCCGGACAAATAAAAAGAAGCCCGCAATTTCCGGGCAAGTTCATGGGAGATTAAGATACTCTTGAGGTTTGCCCCATTGATCACCATTACACCCGGGGTTTTTTCTTCCACTTTCACGCCGATCTCTCTTAAGAGAGCGGCCATGATCTGCACATCGGTGTTGACCGGCACATTGGTTAAAACCACGTCTTCCGTGCCAAGAGCCGCCCCGGCCATTAAGGCCAGGCAACTGTTTTTGGAGCCGCTGATTTTGATCCGCCCTTGCAGTCTTTTCCCACCTTCGATCCGGATCGAAGACATCAGCTTCCCTCTCTTCCCAGATAAAACCGGACTAGTTCCTCAAGAATCTGGTCCCGGTCAATTCTGCGAATCAATACCCTGGCATTCCGGTGACTGGTGATGTAGGCCGGATCTCCGGAAAGAAGATAACCCACAATCTGGTCCAAAGGGTCGTAACCCTTTTCTTGCAAGGCCAGGCAGACTTCTCTTAATACCTGGCTAATCTCCTGGGCTTGTTCTTCATCGCGCGGTCTAAAGCGCATGGTTGCGCCGGTTAAATTATTCTCCATTAACCCGCCTCCCTAATCTGTTTATGATGCCAGGTCATCTTTGCGCAGGGAAAGATTGATTTCGACTTTTCCGTAGGGGGTATCAATCGGTATTGCCAGGGCGGTATCAACATGCTCTAAAAAGCTGGGCACATGTCCGCCCATCATAATGAGGGGCGGTGTGATCAGGCACTTGTAGCCCACATGGGAAAGGTTGGTACTGGCGTTTCCGACGATAATATTCTTCAATTCGCAGATGGCGCTCTTTCCCATCTCATCAATCTTTTCGACCGGCATTTCCAACATGCGGGAGATAATTTTCTTCGCCGTCTCCTCTGTCATGCCGCAAATCACCTGTCCATGGATATCGCCCAAGACACCCACTAAAACCACAATCTCGTAACTGCGCAACGGGTCATCGTTGAAGAACGGCTTTCCCGCCTTAACCTCTTTCATTTCCGGGTTCAACATCTCCGCGAAAACAGTATACACGGCTTCAACGAACGAGTCTATATGCTGAAAGGCCACCTTTTACCCTCCTTACACAGTGATATTTCTCAGACTTTGCAGTGCTGCGGCCGGATCCGGAGAGCTGAAGATATATGTTCCAGCCACCAAATGATCGGCCCCTGCCGCAATAACATCCCTGGCCGTTTCCATGTTTATGCCCCCATCAACCCCAATCCGGCAAGCAAGGTCTCTTTCATCAAGATACTTGCGGAGCCTTTCCACTTTTTCCAGCACTCCCCGGATGAGCTTTTGCCCGCCATAACCCGGGTTAACAGTCATCAGCAGGACCAACTCCAAATCGGGCAGCACCAGTTCGAGCCCGTCCAAAGGAGTAGCGGGGTTGAGCGCCACACCAGCCTTCAGCCCTTCCGCGCGGATCCAGGAGACCAAACGGTGAAGGTGGGGTGTGGTCTCAAGGTGAACGGTGATCATCTCCACACCGGCTTCAACAAAGAGGGGGATTAGGGCCTCCGGGTTGGTCACCATTAAATGGGCGTCCATGGGCAATGCCGTCTTCCCCCGCAACCTCTTCACGACCGGCGGTCCAAAGGAGAGGTTGGGCACAAAGTGCCCGTCCATGATATCCAGATGCAGCCAATCGGCTGTGGCAATCTTATCCAGTTCCTTCTCTAAATTGGCAAAGTCGGCGTCAAGAATCGAGGGCGCCACATGAATTGCTCTTTTCATTTTTCAACCCCTTGCTTCATTCCCTGTTTAACGATACTTTTCCGCGGCAAGTTGCTCGATCTCTTCCAAAAAGATCAGGTAGTGTTCATAACGCCAGGGATAAACCGCTTCTTTCTCCACCGCTTCCCTTACGGCGCAGCCGGGTTCCTTTACATGCCGGCAACCGGTGAAACGGCAATTTGCCGCCTTACCGGCAATATCGGGAAAAAGGCGGCTTAACCCGCGGGCCCCGTCAATAAAATCCAGATCCAGACGGGAAAAACCCGGGGTGTCAACGATAAAGCCCTTTCCTGTAATGGGAAGCAACTCCACCCGGCGGGTGGTATGCCGCCCACGCCCGATTTTTTCGCTTACTTCCCCGGTTTTCAGGCGAAAAGCAGGGTTAATCATATTTATCAGGGAGGATTTGCCCACCCCGGACGGCCCGGCTAGAACAGTCACGTCTTCCGCTACCGTCTCCAGTAAATCTTCTTTTCCCTGCTGCATGAGGGCGCTGGTGTAAATAACCCGGTACCCGAGATCCCGGTAAGGCCCGGCCAGTTCTTCCTGCTCGCCCTCGCCGGCCAAATCCGCCTTATTGAAGACCAGTACGGTTTCAAGGCCGGAATCCTCCGCCAGCAATAAAAACCGGTCTATCAATAACCGGGGGCAAACGGGATCTTTGAAGGCAAAAATCAAGAGTATCCGGTTGACATTGGCCACATACGGCCTTTTTAACAGGTTCTTGCGGGGGAGGATCTTTTCGATTACGCCCCCGCCGTCCGGCGTCAGGCTATACTCCACCCAGTCCCCTACATATATGGTTTCCTGCCCCCGGAACTTCCCGCGGGCCCGGGCTCTGACCTCCTTCCCCCCGTTCTTCAGGTCATAAAACCCGCCGACCGCCCGGACCACACGCCCTTCAGGCAATCCCGCTTTTCCTCCTTTCCCATCGTACTGCCGGTAAATATCTCCTCGTTTTACCCTCCCGCGGCTGCCTTCATGGTCAACCGGTTTTCTTTATTATCCCTAAAAATCCCCGGGTTCCTCTTCTTCATACAGACCGTCCAAGCCCGCGTCTTCCCGGTTATTCCTTCCCGGAGTCCCGCTGACCACAAAATTGACCGGTGTCCCCACCGGGACGATACTCCCCGGCGCCGGCTGGTGATCCAAAATCTGCCCCCGCGGGTAAACACTGTATTTCTCAGTCACCAGGTTGGAGACCAAACCAAGGCTCGCCAGTTCCGCCTGGACCTCCACCAGCGGCCGGCCAATAAAATTCGGCATCTCCACGTAATCCTGGCCCCTGCTCAAGTATAAATCGACCGTCGCCCCTCTTTCGATCTGCAAATTGGGGGCGGGTTTCTGCCGGACAACCAACCCGCGGGGCACCTCACTACTGGGTTCATGATAGATATCACCCAGTTTCAACCTGGCGTCTTCCAGTATGATCTCCGCCTCAATCCGCGTTTTTCCCGAGAGGTCCGGCACCACAACCATCTCTTTCCCCCTGCTGAGCACAACCTCAATCTCCCTTCCCCGCCGCAGGGAACGGCCGGGTTTGGGATCCTGGGTGATAATATGCCCCAGGGGCACCGTTTCACTATAGTCGTGGCGGACCGTCTTCACTCCCAGCCCGTACTCGGCCGCCTGGTTTTTCGCCTCCACCAAAGTAAGGCCGGTTATGTCCGGGACCCTTGTCACCGGTTGCGAGGGGATAAAAAACAAGAAACTAACGCCAAAAAGAAGCAGTGCGGCAAAGACGGTTATCACCAGCCAAGCCCAACTTCGAGCTTTTTTTGCCCCTTCTTCTTCCGCCTCTTCCGGTTCATCGGGAAAACGCGGGTATTCCTTTTTTCCTTCCCGCTCTTCCCCAACCCCAACCGGGGCGGTTAAAATTTGCGTTGGATAATCCTCGCCCCGCTCCTCTTCCGGCCCTTCGAGCCCCAGTGCCGTCCGGAGATCAATGATCATGCTCCAGGCCGAGGGGTATCTCTCTTCCAAATCCTTGGCCATGGCTTTTTCAATGATCCTGACCACTCCCGGAGGCAACCCGGGACGGACTTCCTGAACAGGAAGGGGCTTTTCCTGGATATGTTTTAAAGCAATGGCGATAGGGCTCTCTCCGTTAAAGGGCACTTCACCGGTGAGCATCTCATAAAGCACACACCCCAAAGCATAGAGGTCGGACTGGGGTCCCACCGGCGACCCCTTAGCCTGTTCCGGTGAGAAATACTGGACCGAACCCATAACCACCCCCGTTTGGGTAAACCCCCCGGCACTGATCGCCCGGGCAATCCCGAAATCGGTGACCTTCACCCTCCCGTCGCCGGTTAAAAGGATATTATGGGGTTTGATATCCCGGTGAATGATATTATGGTCATGGGCATGGCGCAATGCTTCACAAATCTGAAGGGCGATACGGAGCGCCTGATTTACCGGTAATGGCGCTTCCTTACGGATTAAGGACTTCAAATTATCGCCCTCAATAAGTTCCATAACAATATAGTGGACTCCCGCATCCTCCCCGACATCATAGATATTGACCACATTCGGATGGGAAAGGCTGGCCGCCGCCTGTGCCTCCCGCCTGAACCTCGTTACAAACTCTTTATCCGAGGAGTACTGAGGGCGCAGGACTTTAACCGCCACTGTCCGTTGGAGAAGAACACACTCGGCCTTGTAGACCAGAGCCATACCGCCCTCGCCGATCAGTTCCAGGATCCGGTATCTATTTCCCAGGAGTTGACCGATCACCAATTTCACCTCTCCAGGCCGGATAGTAGCGTCCACGCTTTAAAAATAAACCCTCCCTACTTTCTTCGCCGGTTTAAGGGAAATTCCTTCTCATAGAAAAACGACAATCACGGAAATATTATCATGCCCGCCCCGTTTGTTGGCTTCAGCCACCAATAACTCGGCAATTTTCTGGGCCGGTTCGTCCCGGGCAAGCAAGGAGGCGATATCGTCATCGGTCAGCATGGATGTAAGGCCGTCGGTACACATTAAAATCCGGTCGCCCTTGCCGGTGGCAAACTCCGTACTCTCCGCCTTGACCTCCCCGGGGATCCCCAATGCCCTGGTCAGGACATGCCTCTGCGGGTGATAGGCAGCCTCCTCCCGGGTTATCCCTCCATGGAGCAGCAATTCCTCGACAACCGAATGGTCCCGGGTGACCCGGAGAAGCTTTTCCTGGTCCCACCAGTACACCCGGCTGTCCCCGACATGGGCCACCCGGGCCCGCCCTTCTTCCAGTTGCAGGATGGCAATGGTCGTACCCATTCCCCGGCAATCCGGATAGGCGGCGGCATGGTCCAAGATCGCCTGGTTCGCCCGGTTTATGATATGGGGCAGTTCCCGGAGAAAATCAGTTCCGCACGACGACATCCGGAGGACTTCCTCTACTGCCAAGGCACTGGCGATCTCTCCCGCATTGTGCCCGCCCATGCCATCGGCGATTACGAACAGGTTCCCCCGGTAGCCCAAGCTGTCCTCATTAATCTTCCTGCTTTTCCCGACATCGGATGCGGTGCCGATCTCCATAAGCTTACCCTCCAAACACCCCGGTCCCTGCTTACGGCCCAATCTCATGCCCTTTTGCGCACGGGTTAATAAACTCCAGAACCGAACCGCCTACCCGGATCCGGTCGCCAGGAGATAAAAACCCCTTTTCTATTCTCCGGTCATTAAGATAGGTCCCGTTCGTACTCTGCAAATCCACAAGCAAATACTTCCTGAGTTTCCGGTCATAATCCAAAACCGCATGCCTGCGCGAAACCAGGCTATCGGAAAGGTAAATATGATTATCCGGATGACGTCCAATCCTCATCTGGCAGGGAAGTAAGATAAATTCCCGGTCCTTGTCAGGCCCTTCAACCACCACCAAAATCCTGAGCGGAACCTGTGTCCGCGCTTCTTTCTTCTTTTTCCGGTAAAATTTCCTGGTATCCCCGGCCTGCAAATGTTCTCTGGTCTCACCGGACAATTGCCGTCCCAACCTCCCGCCTTACCAGAACCACCCTGGCTGTATTCACCTTCTTTTTCATTATAACCGGTTTTCCTATGGCAAACAAGACCGCGCCACTACGGTCAAAGCACTGGCAAGGATAATTTTATGTAATCATGATTTTTCCTCGCTTTTGACCGCCAAACGCATTTTATCAGCCACCTTGGCAATAAACGACGCGGTTGTTGGGAATTTCCCCTTTTTTCTGTCTCGCGCATCGCCGAAGATCTCCTGGAAACATTCGTGGTTCCCTCTTTCCCACCCGATGGCGATGGTATGACGGATGGCGGATTCGACCCCGCTGGGCGTTGAACGGAACTTCTCCGCAATCTTCGGGTAGAGATTCTTCGTTATATTTCCCAGAACCACCGGGTCGCGGACGGCCATCATGATCGCCTCGCGCAAGTAGGCATAACCGCGAAAATGGGCGGGAATCCCCATTTCGTGAAAGAGCTTGGTAATTTCCATCTCCAGATTAACCTTGGCCGAATCTTTTGTGACGGTATAACCGTCCACCGGCCGGTATATCCCCTTACCGTCACTGGCTTTACCGGAAAAACGGCCAAATTGCCGGATCCGGTCCAGCAAGATCGATGTATCAAAGGGTTTTACTATGTAGTAATCGGCACCCATATTAATCATCCTTTGGACCATTGATTCCTGTTCAAAAGCGGTCAAAACAATCACCCGCGGCCTTGTCTCCAACTCGCTAAGGCGTTCCATCACCCCGATTCCATCCAGGTACGGCATGGAAATATCCAAAACCAGGACATCGGGTGCATCTTTTTTCACCATTTCCACGGCTTCCAGACCGTCATAGGCGCTCCCGATCAGTTCCAAATCGTCATGCTGCTTGATATGTTCTGTTAAAACGTGGCACAGTTCTTTGTTGTTATCCGCCAGTAAAACCCTGATCTTCTTTTCCATCCGTTTTCCCCCTTTTTCTAAAGGCTTGCTTATTGAAGCGGCTCTTTAAAAAACGGTCTTTGTCAATCCTCATCAGTAGAATTTCTTTCCAATCCTTGTCCAACCGGCGTCTTAAAAAAGCCTCTTTGCGAAAGCCCACCTTTTCATAACAATGAACCGCACGCCGGTTAAAAGTGTAAACCCGTAAATAAACGGAGTCCAACCGGAAATCAAAAAAAGCTTTCTCCAAAATCTCCCGGAGGGCAAGGGTTCCGTAACCCCTGTTCCAGTATGGTTTCTCACCAATCCTAATCCGAAGCTCTGCTTCTCTTCTTTTCCAACAAATATGATCCAATTCCACCTCGCCGATAAGGCGCCCTTCCTCATTCTCCAACGCATATAGACGGTAATTCCTCTCGCCGGAATGCTTTTTAAACCAAGCCAGGCATTTTCCCAAAGTCTTTGGTAAACAACGATCCACAAGATACTCGATTTCGGGATCATTGTTCCAACTAACCATAGCAGGCAGGTCTTCTTCAGTAAAAGGACGTAAAAGAATCTTCTGTGTCTCTTCCGACATGGCTGCATCTCCTTTTGTGAAGTCGTGCTTGCGCACCGGGTTTGTTCCCTGTTACGATTTGCCGGGAAGACCTTCTTGGCTAAGAGATTCTCTTACATTACTGTTTCACCTCCAAGTAAATAGCGGCAGGGTTTGCAGCAGCCTGGCTAAGCTGGAATTAAATTTAGGTAAAAACTTTTTTAAACAAAGCATAGAGATTACCGCCTAGAATCTTTGCTACGGTTCTTTCTTCCAATCCTTCTGCGACCATCATTCCTACCAAATAAGGAAGATCCCGTACCTCCTGCAGATCATGGAGGGTCTTTTCTATCCCGTCAAAATCTCCCCCCAGGGCAATATGGTCCGCCCCCGCCCTCTGCAAAAGGTACTCCAGGTGGAAAAGCCATTCCGCACAACCGGGCATCGGGTTTTTGCTGATAAAATCCGGATAAAAAGTGAGCCCAATCACTCCTTCTTTTGCCGCAACCGCCCTTACCTGTTCTGCGGTCAAATTCCGGGGATGCGGGCACAGGTCGTAGATATTGGCATGGGAAACAAACGCCGGTTGCCTGCTGAAAAAAATTGCCTCCCGAAAACTTTTGGGGGCAAGATGAGATAGATCCAGTAGCATTCCTAATTTTTCCGCAAGGCGAATGACTTCCTTGCCTAATGAGGTAAGCCCGGAGTCGTTGCGGCAACCGCTGCCACAAGCAAATGAATTGGGATGATTCCAAGTCAGGGAGAGGATCCGGATCCCACGGGCATAGAGTTTTTCCAGGTTATCCAGACTCTCTTCCAAGGGTTCGGCCCCTTCCAGGCCTAAAATAACCCCTGTTCCCTTCTCCCGCTCCCAGCGGAGAAAATCTCCCGGGCTCTTAATCCAGATTGGCCGGTCCGGGCTGGATTGATATTCTTCTTCCCAGGAATCAAGGAGTTTTTCAACCCAACGGTATGGGTTTTGACGTTTTCCCGCGCAAATCGCCAGCACTTGCAGGTCAATACCGGCTTGGCGCAAGCGGGGAAGATCAAGATGCCCCCGGGTACTGTAATGGAAAAAACTTCTCCCTTCTTTCTTTGCCTGAACAACAGTATCGGCATGACCGTCAATTACCGGCCAATACGCGGATAAACCTCTCTCTTCATCCGTTACCATCTTAGCGAGGTTCAACAATCAGTTTAATCGCAGTCCGTTCCTCTCCGTCGATGATAATATCGGTAAAAGCGGGGATACAAATCAAATCGATGCCGCTGGGAGCGACAAAGCCTCTGGCAATCGCCACCGCTTTTACCGCCTGGTTCAAAGCACCCGCGCCAATAGCTTGAATCTCCGCCGCGCCTTTCTCCCGCAATACCCCGGCTAAAGCACCAGCTACCGAGTTGGGATTAGACTTTGCCGAAACCTTTAATATCTCCATTACTTGATCTCCCCTCCTAAAAACTATTCCTTTAGTAATATTTTCCCACTCGCCAGTAAATTCCTTTTTTCTTTTTGATTTTTTACCCTTTCACCCGTTTTACCCTCTCGACAAGTACCGTCCGTCCCTCTGCGTCCCATTCCACAAACAACCCGTTGAGTTCCGTTTCCCCGGAGGCCACGGCAAACCGTACTGGCAACTTGGTCACGAACTTCTTCACCGCCAATTCGGTTTTGATCCCCAAAACCGAGTTAACAGGGCCGCACATTCCCACATCGGTAATGTAGCCTGTTCCACCGGGAAGAATTCTCTCGTCCGCCGTTGTGATATGGGTATGCGTCCCAACGACCGTGGAGGCCAAACCCGCCACATAATTGGCAAACGCCACTTTTTCCGAGGTGGCTTCCGCATGAAAATCCACCAGCAGAAAAGGGGTCTTCTCCTTCATATATTTTAACAATTCTTGCCCGGTTTGGAAAGGGCAGGACAGGGGAGGATCGATGTAAACCTGCCCCAAGAGGTTTAGAATTCCCACCTGGTAGCCATTGCGGGCACGAAAGAAGCCAAAACCGGCGCCGGACGTCTCCGGAGGGTAATTGGCCGGACGCAACACCTGTTCATAACAGGCAAAGACCTTGGTGATCTCCGGGTTTTTCCATGTATGATTACCCATGGTTATGACATCGATGCCGGCGCCGAAGAGTTCCTCCGCCACCTCTAAAGTGAGGCCGAAACCGCCGGCGGCATTCTCCCCGTTGGCCACCACCAAATCAAGGCGCAATTCCTCAATTAAGGCGGGCAGACACTCCTTAACCACCCTTCTGCCCGGCTTCCCGACAATATCCCCTAAGAATAAAAGTCTGACCATTCTGTTCTCCTTAGCTTAATATAATGCTATAATCTGGGCATCTGCAAACGAACCCACCAGAGAATTACTGGTGGGTTCTTCTTCAAGAAATTCATGAATGGTTAAAAATCATTACCCTTCCTTCTTCCCTGATACCAATTAACCGCCTCTCCTGCCTGGTATCCTTTAAATCCTCCAGCATGTGGTCGATCATCTCTTCCTGGAAAAGCTGCTCGTCTTCGGCAATTCCCTCGTCTTCGTCCTTGATAATCTCCTCCGCATACTTGCTTGCGATAATCCCTATCACCAATGTTATCTCTTCCTGCGAAAAAGAGAGGATATCCCGTTTCAGTTCTAAAAAACTGAACCCCTTTAACTTGCGGCAGGAGATCTTCAAGACCGACGGTTGCTGGTTTTTCAATTCCAGCATGGCGTAAAGGCTCTCCGTCAAGCTTTCCCGGAGTTCTTTGATTTCCGCCGGTGAAAACGCCCGTTTAAAAATGAACGAAAAGGCAAAAGAGCCTTCCTCCGGGTTTAGACTGAGGGTGGCGATCTCCGGATACCGGATGAGCAAGGACACAATTAGGCTCATGGAATTGGTAAAAGGTTCTCCCTCTTTCCAAAAGACTCCTTTCACCCTGTCCCCCCCCTTACGCCCGCCTACCCGTATAGGCCGCGGCGAATCTTCCCCGGCTATTTGGCGTAATCAACCGCTCTGGTCTCTCTTATTACGGTAACCTTAATCTGTCCGGGATATTCCAATTCTTCTTCGATCTTCTTCGCAACTTCCCTTGCGGTAAGCACGGCAGTGGCGTCATCGATCTTTTCCGGCTTAACCATAATCCGGATCTCCCTGCCGGCTTGCACCGCATAGACCTTCTCCACCCCGCTGAAGGAATTGGCAATACTCTCCAGTCTCTCCAAGCGTTTCAGGTAGCTTTCCAAGGTTTCCCGCCGCGCACCCGGCCGGGCTGCGGAAATGGCATCCGCTGCCTGGACCAGGACGGCAATGATGGAATTGGGTTCAATATCGCCATGGTGGGCGGCAATGGCATGAACCACCGCCGGGGACTCCCGGTATTTTTTCGCCATTTCCGCCCCGATGCTCACATGGGAGCCTTCCACTTCATGATCAATGGCTTTGCCGATATCATGGAGCAACCCGGCTCTTTTTGCCAAACCGACATCCACACCCAGTTCAGCTGCGATTAAACCGGCCAGGTGGGCAACTTCAATCGAGTGTTTCAAAACATTCTGCCCGTAACTGGTCCGGTAATGCAAACGGCCCAACAGCCGGATAAGTTCCGGGTGCAACCCGTGGATGCCCACTTCAATAACGGCTTGTTCTCCTTCTTCTTTGATTACGCTCTCCACTTCCTTGCGGGCCTTCTCCACCATCTCCTCAATCCTGGCCGGGTGAATCCGGCCGTCCGCAATCAACCGTTCCAGCGCCAGCCGGGCCACTTCCCGCCGGACTGGGTCAAATCCGGAGAGAATTACCGCTTCCGGCGTATCATCAATAATCAAGTCAATTCCGGTCAGGGTCTCTAAAGCCCGGATATTCCTCCCTTCCCGGCCGATAATTCTCCCTTTCATTTCATCATTGGGTAATGAAACCACAGAAACAGTGGCTTCCGCCACGTGGTCCGCGGCATATCTCTGGATGGCTGTGGACAAAATCTCCCTGGATTTTTTCTCCGATTCCTCCTTTATCCTTGCCTCCGCTTCCCGGATGCGCACCGCCATCTCTTGGGTCAGTTCGTTCTCCAGTTCCATCAGGAGAATCTTTTTGGCCTCCTCGGCGGTCAACCCGGAAATAGCCTCCAATTCCTCTTGCTTCTTCTTGATCTGATTTTTCAGTTCAATTTGGAGTTTTTCTGTTTCTTCCTCTCTCCTGCTTAGGTTTTCCTCCCTTTTTTCCAGGATTTCCGCCTTGCGGTCAAGATTTTCTTCCCTCTGTATCAACCTTTTTTCCAAACGCTGAATATCATTACGCCGCTCGCGGATCTCCCGTTCCAGTTCGTTTTTGATTCTTAAGGCTTCCTCTTTCGCCTCTAAGATAGCCTCTCTCTTCTGGGCCTCGCCTTCCTTTTCCGACTCTTCCAATATCTTCTTGGCGGTTTCTCTCGCTGAGCGCAACTGCATTGCTGCGCGGAAGTTCTCCAGTAAGACTCCGCCCAATACACTCAGGATAACCAAGACCAAATATTTAAAGATTGCCCAAACCTCTATTCCCTACACCTCCTCAGTGAAAAAGAACCCAAAAGCTAATAAAGCCGAGTAAGAACCCGGCTATTATGTCGTTCTTCTCGCTTAAATTGTATCTTTTTTAAAAAACACTGTCAAGAGTCCTGATCCTTCTCAAAACATGCCTCTACGCTTTCGGAAGGGAAACCGGCCGAGAGTAACCGCCTTGCCCACTTAAGCCGCTCCCGCCCTGTAGGCGCCCTTCCTTCCAGGCGTTCCCGGAACTTCCGCCACCAGGCATGTAAGATCTTCTCTTCCTCCTCCTGCGGATAGCCCTTGTCGATTTCTTCATCAATAATTGCCGGCGCCACGCCGGCCACCTCCAGCCGGTGCCGGATATACGCCCGGCTTCTCCCGTCCTGTTTCAACCGGTCAATTTCCGCAACCGCATACGCCCGGTCATTCAGATAGCCCCAATCCATGAGCTTCTCTACGGCCATCCGGATCTCCGTTTCCGTATAACCCTTCTTTGCCAGAGCGGCTGTCAATCCCTGGCAGGTATAATCTCTCCGGCTGAGCAAGACCAGGGCCTGTTCCATAGGGGTAGGCCTTTCGCTCATTTTTGCGTTTTTCTGCCGGCCTTATCCTTTTCCCCTTCAGCTTCTTTGCGCCTTTCCGCACTTAGGGACTCTTCTTTCCTGGCCAAACCCAGTTTGGGGTAGAGGGCCTTTTCAATCTCCGCGACCAGTTCCGGGTTTCCGTCCAGAAAATCACGGGAATTCTCCCGCCCCTGCCCGAGCCGGATCTCGCCAAAGGAAAACCAAGCGCCGCTTTTATTGATGATGCCATGGGCTACGGCCAGATCCAGCAGACAACCGGTTTTGGAAATGCCTTTCCCGTACAGGATATCCAGTTCCGCCTCTTTAAAAGGAGGCGCCACCTTGTTCTTGACCACTTTCACCCGGATCCGGTTCCCCACCAATTCATTCCCTTGTTTCAAGGTCTCGGTTTTCCGGACTTCCAGGCGGACCGAAGAATAGAACTTTAACGCCCGGCCGCCGGGGGTTACCTCCGGGTTGCCAAAGATCACCCCGACCTTCTCCCGGATCTGGTTGATAAAGATCGCCACTGTCTGTGATTTGTTGATGGCGCCGGTCAGCTTCCGCAGGGCCTGGGACATTAACCGGGCCTGCAGGCCCACATGGGCGTCGCCCATCTCTCCCTCCAGCTCCGCCCGGGGAGTCAGGGCAGCCACGGAGTCGACGACAATCACGTCCACGGCCCCGCTGCGGACCAGGGCTTCGGCGATCTCCAAGGCCTGTTCCCCCGTGTCCGGCTGGGAAATCAGGAGATTGTCAATATCCACCCCTAAGTTCCTGGCGTAAATGGGGTCCAGCGCATGCTCGGCATCGATAAAGGCGGCAATCCCGCCCAGTTTTTGTGCCTCCGCCACAATATGCAACGCCACTGTAGTTTTTCCGGAGGCCTCCGGTCCGTAAATCTCGACGATCCTCCCCCGGGGAACACCCCCAATCCCTAAAGCCAAATCCAGCGTGATCGCGCCGGTAGGGATAAAGTCCACTTGCATCTTGGCGCCTGCTTCACCCAGTTTCATAATGGAACCTTTGCCAAACTGTTTTTCGATTTGCAGTAAGGCCATATCCAAAGCCTTTTGTCTTTCATCCGCCGCCATTTTTTACCACCCTTTCCCAAACTTCATATACCTGCAGCCGCTTCCCTCATGGAACCGCTTTCCCCATGGTGCAACCGGTTCATTCCTGGAAACGCACGGGTCCGCGGTAACAGCCGTTTGCCCCGCAGACCTGGTTTTTTCCTCCCAGTTTCGCCGCGTTATTGGCCTCTTCCGCTTTGGCCAGGAGTTCCTCCCCGGTCACCCCGTCCTCGGGGCAAGTGGCAACCCCGACCGAGATCGTAACCGGATACGGCCAATCCTTGCTTCCTTCTTCCACTGCCGCCCGCAGTCTCTCTCCTATTTGCACGGCAAAATGATGATCGGCATTATGCAAAAAGACCAGAAATTCATCGCCGGACAACCAACGGGCCACCCGGTCATTATGGCGTAATGCATTTTTGAGCAAGGTGGCAAGCTCACGAATCATCCGGTTGCCCTGTTGGTAACCGAGAAGATTATATTGTTTTAAATTGTCGCCGTCAATCAATAACAAGCTGCAAGGCTCCCCGTACCGCCGGTACTTCTCAAGCATCTGCTCTAAAAACAGCTCCGCCGCCCGGTAATTGGGCAAACCGGAGATCTCGTCATTAAGGGCAAGGGTAAAAGCCTCGTCCAGCAGATCCAAGGTTTCATATACCCTTTCCACCATATGGTCAATAAGTTTCTCCGCCCAGATGGGAAGATGCATGGGAAACTCCGCATACCTGCAGTCGGCCAAGGCCAGATAGGCGGCTTTCAGGATAGTGGAAACGGAGGCGCCGTTTTTCCCGTATTCACCATAGGTTGCTGTACCGGTGCATACCTCAACGCCGGGTACCGAGTGCCAGGAGGCTTTCTCCCGGAAGAGGAGGTTAATCTCGGCGGCCAGGTTCTCCGCTTCCGCCTGTGTCTTCTCGGGCAGGACAATAACGAACTCCCCGTCGCCAATGCGAAAAGCTGCCATGCGCCGGTAATCATCCCTGGTGATCTCCGCACGAATCAGGCCGGCCAGTGCCCGGATACAGGAATCGATCGTTTTTTTATCATTTGTTTCATCCTTAATCAATTCTGTGAGATCAAGGGTGATAATGGTCCCTTTTGTACCAAAAGTACCGTTGGTGGCTGCTTTCAACAACCCAAAAAAATTACCCAGGCCTGTCTGTGGATCAAAGAATAGGTTCCCCATTAACATCCCATGAACCTCCCGTGCTCCCGTCAGTACGGCTGTTCACCGGTCTTGCACGGCTGCCGGGTACACCCGTTAACTTTTGTATTATTTTGACATTTTTCCCATAATTCCTGCCTGGATTCACAAAAGGAAAAGCCTGCAAGGAAAAAGCAGTCACTTGGTAAAGCGATCCGCTACTTTAAATGCTCCATAAGACTCGGGCTTAATCCGCGCTCCAAAGCCGCTGCCCACTACCATGCCTACTACTTCCCGGATAATATCCTTGGTGCGGCCCTGTTTGCCAATGTCCAAATGGATCTCGATATTCGGTTCCTTAAAAGCCTCAAAACCCACAGTGGCCAGCCTTTCTGTCAGGCGTGAGGCCACTCCCAGGCTCCGTGCGGTTTCCATGAAAATCCTCTGTTTTAAATTGAGTTTTTTCTTCTCCCGCTCGCGGGTGTAATAGAATCTCCCGCCTTTACCCTCCCGGAGAATAATCACAGCTGTAACATAACAACAAATATCATCACGCATTTGCGAATCGGTGCCAACAATCAACTTGTAATTCTCTTCCGGCGCCTCTCTGGTAAAACTGATAATATCCCGGAACATCTGTTCAAAGGTGAGCCGTCCTTTGGTAGGACTTATATAATACATAATCCTCTCCTCATTCTGCTAAATAGGACGCCAGTGATAAGAAGTCCGCCACCGAAAGATCTTCTCCCCTTCCCCCGGGGTCGAGACCTAAGGCTTGGAAGGCTTCTTGCAGGCGTTTTTCTCCCCCTAATTCCGGGGCAATCCCCCGCAAGGCTTTGGCCATGGTCTTCCTGCGTGCATTAAAGACGGTGCGTACCAATAATTTAAAGAGACGTTCTGTCTCCGCGGAACCCTCTTTTTTCTTGGGTACAAGCCGGAGAATGGCCGAACTCACCTGCGGACGGGGGAAAAAGACACTGGGCGGTACGGTCCCCAACAATTCGACCTCCGCGTGGTACTGAACCCCAACGGATAAAGCACCGTACCTTTTACTCCCCGGCGCCGCGGCAATGCGCTCCGCCACCTCTTTCTGGACCAGGAAAACCAGGAGCCTCCAGTTGATCCCGGATTCCAGGAGATGGAAGATGAGCGGGGAAGTTATATAATAGGGGATATTGGCTACCACCTTAAGGTTCATACCGGCGCCCGTGGACCCTTCATTGGCCAAGAGCGCCTGCAGATCCACCTTGAGAATATCCGCAAAAATCAGCCGGAGATTCTCTCTTTCCCCCATTACCTCCCGGAGAACCGGCGCCAGTGACCGGTCTTTTTCCACCGCCGTCACCATTCCCGCCTGCTCCGCCAGGGCCTTCGTTAACGCCCCGGCCCCCGCCCCCACTTCCAGGATGGAATCAGCCGGGGTCACCCCGGCCGCAGCCGTTATCTTCCGCAGCACGTTCCCGTCGACCAAGAAGTTCTGGCCCAGCCTTTTCTGGGGTTTAATACCGTGCTTATGCAGGAGTTCCTGGAGCACCCGGGGGGAAACCGGGTTGAGTTCGCTGCCGGGAGGAGAGAGAAGTCCTACTCTTTCCTGCGTTCCTTCATTAACTGGCTTCCCGGTCTGACCTTTATATATTGTAGTATCTCCTCTCCCGCTTCTTTTATTTCCAGAGGATGAGTAAATTTCCGGTCCCCGCTTTCCACCAGGGCCACAGCCAGGGACATCAAACCGCCGGTGATCATTTGCCCTTCCCGGTCCTCCACCACCAATCCCCCGCGTTCCCGGTCCTCTTCCCGGTAATACCCGGGAATTCCCTGGTCGAACCGGTCAATAATCTCTTCCCCGACCTGCCTTCCAAGTTCCTGCGGTAACATGACGGCGAAATGGTCCCCTTGGATATGGGCGAGGAAAACGTCGGGAGTGGCCAGTTCATCGGTGACCTCTTGAATAATCCGGGCCAGCCATTTGACCACCTCATCCCCGGCGGAAAACCCGTAATATTTATTGTAGATCCGGAACTGCTTGATATCGATAAAGAGAAGGGCAAAAGACCCTTCCGCCTGCAAGCGGTCTTGAACCTCCTTGCGCAGGGTTTCCCAGCCATAAAAACCGGGGATAAAATTGGTCTGCATAGCCCGGAGGGTCGCCATTACCTGGTGAACCTTGAACAATACCTCCCGGGGGTTAAAGGGTTTGACCAGCTGGTCATCGACCCGCACACCTAATTTGGCCAGGTCTTTAAGGTCAATCATCTGTTCCGTCAGGAGAAGGATTCCGACCCGGCGGGTTCTGGGGTTTAACCGTAACTCATAACAAACCTCCAGCCCGTCTTTTTCCGGGAGTTTCTGGTCGACAATTATGAGGCCGGCATCGAATTCCAGGGCTTTCTCCAGCACCTCTTCGCCTTTGGTACTGACCGCCACCTGATACCCGGCATTGGAAAGGCGGACCACCATCAACTCCGCCAGATGCGAGTCATACTCGGCGATTAGGACCCTTTCCAGGTTCATGCAATCCCCTCCCTCATCCCACTCCCTAACTCCTCTCCCTAACTGATTCGACTTTTCCCTTGTCATTCCTTCCGGCCAAAATTAATATAAACCAATCTTACTAATCTCTGGCCGGAGATACGGCCCGGGGGAAGAGCCGGAAAGCGTTTTCTGTGGTGGAAACGGCAAGCTCTTCCCGGCTTATACCCCTGAGTTCAGCCACCCGCCCGGCGGTGTGAACCAGGTATGCCGGTTCATTGCGCCTGCCCCGGTAGGGATGGGGAGTAAGATAAGGAGCGTCTGTCTCCAAAACCAGCCGGTCGGCGGGAACAGCCGTAACCACTTCCGGTAATTTCCTGGCATTCTTGAAGGTAACCGGCCCCCCGGCGGAGATATAAAACCCCAGCGCCAAAAAATTTGGCAGCATCTCCTTACTGCCCGAATAGGCATGGAGTACCCCCCGGTGGTTTTTCCCCGCCGCCTGCAACAGGTCCAAGAGGTCATTATGGGCCTCGCGGTTATGAATAATCACCGGTAAATCCGCTGCTTTTGCCAGGGCCAGTTGCCGCTGGAAAACCTCCTGCTGGCGCTCGCGCGGTGAATGATTGTAATGGTAATCCAAGCCGATCTCACCTACGGCCACCACTTTTTCTTCTGCCAAAAGCCGCTGGAGCTCCTTTTCCACTGCCGCGTCATAGGTGACCGCATCATGGGGGTGGACACCGACTGCAGCATAAACCCCCGGGTACCGCCGGGCCAATTCCACCGCCCGCACCGAGGAAGGCAGGTCGTATCCGGGCACCAGGATAAAAGCGATCCCTTCCTCCCGGGCACGACCAATGACCTCTTCCAGGTCGTCGCGGTAGGCATCGTCATTTAAATGGCAATGGGTATCAAAGAGCTTCATCGCACCCGTGCGCCCTCGCCAATGGATTTTTCCGGAACCACCAGTGCCAGTTCGTCACCGCTCGCGGCCGCCAGGAGCATCCCCTGGGAAAGCAGGCCGCGGATCTTCGCCGGTTTCAAATTGGCCACCACCACAATCTCCCGGCCGACCAGGGAGGAGGGTTCATAATGTTCGCCGATCCCGGCCACCAACTGGCGTTCCTCCCCGCCCAACTTGATAGTAAGCTTGAGCAGTTTATCGGTATCCGGGACTCTTTCCGCAGCCAGGACCCGGGCCACCCGCAGATCCAAACGGGCAAACTCCTCAATGGTGACAAGACCCGCGCCTCCCGGAGCCGCATCCGGTTTCACCGGCGGCTTTGCTCCAGCCGGTGCTTTCGCCCCTGCTTCTGCTGGCTGGTTTTTTTCCTTTTTCCCTGCCGGCGTTGGTTCTTCCGGGCCGCCCACCGCTTTTTCCATATCTATCCTGGGGAAGAGCGGGTCGCCTTTTTTCACCTGCGTCCCGGCGGGGAAACGCCCCCAGACCGCTTCCATTTCCGGGTTGAGCGCCGCCGGGTCGCCCTCCAGGCCCAACTGTTCCCAGATCTTCCCCGGGGTCTCCACTAAAAACGGGGTTAACAAGAGGGCGGTCACCCGGAGGGATTCGGCCATGGTATAAAGGACCGTCGCCAGCCGTTCCCGGTTTCCTTCCCTGTTCAACGCCCAGGGCGCGGCGGAATCAATATATTTATTGGTCTTCTCCACCAAGCGGAAGATGGCGGCCAAAGCGCCGGAAACATCCAGTTTCTCGATGTACTCCTTCCGCTCGCGCAGGGCCGCAGCGGCCTGGTCGATCACTTCCCGGTCCAGGTCTTCATAGGTATTGGGCGCGGGAACCGTCCCGCCGGCGAATTTCTCGATCATCGACACCGTCCGGTGGAGGAGGTTGCCGAGGTCATTGGCCAGGTCATTGTTGATCCGGAGGATCAAGGCGTCCTCCGAATAGACCCCGTCGGCGCCGAAGGGCATCTCCCGCAACAAATAATACCTGACCGCATCCAACCCGTATTTATCCACCAGGACCACGGGGTCAATCACATTTCCCTTGGACTTCGACATTTTCCCGCCCTCCAGCACCAGCCAGCCGTGGCCAAAAACCTGGCGGGGGAGGGGGAGGTCCAAGGCCATCAAGATAATCGGCCAGATGATGGTGTGAAAGCGGACAATCTCTTTCCCCACCAAATGGAGATCCGCCGGCCAGTACCTCTGGAAAAGTTCCGGATCGTCCGGGTACCCCAGGGCGGTTATATAATTGGTGAGCGCATCCAGCCAGACGTAGACCACATGTTTACTGTCAAAGGGGACAGGGATCCCCCAGGAAAAGGTGGTCCGGGAAACACAGAGATCTTCCAAACCGGGACGGAGGAAATTATTGATCATCTCATTTTTCCGCGATACCGGCTGGATGAACTCGGGATGGGTCTCGATATGTTCCAGGAGCCGGTCGGCGTATTTGGAGAGGCGGAAAAAATAACTCTCTTCGTGGAGGAGCTCAACCTCCCGCTGGCAATCGGGGCACCTGCCCTCTACCAACTGCCTTTCCAGCCAGAAGGTCTCGCAGGGGGTACAGTACCAGCCTTCGTATTCGCTCTTGTAAATATCCCCCTGTTCGTAAAGGCGGTTAAAGATCGCCTGGACCCTTTTAACGTGCCGTTCCTCGGTGGTCCTGATAAAATCGTCATTACTGATCTTCAGGAGTTGCCAGAGGGACTTAATCCCCTCGACAATCCCGTCCACGAACTCCTGCGGGGATTTTCCGGCCTCTTCCGCCCGGCGTTGAATCTTCTGCCCGTGCTCGTCGGTGCCGGTCAAGAAATAGGTGTCATCCCCAATCTGCCGGTGATAACGGGCCAGCGCATCGGCGATCACCGTGGTGTAGGCGTGCCCGATATGCAGCTTGTCACTGGGGTAATAAATCGGTGTCGTCACATAGAACTTGCCCATCGCTATTCTCCTTCCTTCCTTGTTGCTCCTGGTTTTCCCCTGCCGGCAACCGGTTTTCTCCAACCAAACCGGCTCCGGTGCTGAACAGCGCGGAAGACTAGCGCCCGTGCGCATCTTCCCTAAAAAGAAAAAACCTCTCGCCCAAAGAACGCTCTTTGGGGGCGAGAGGAAGTTTCCCGCGGTACCACCCCATTTTCCCTTTTTTGCCGCTACCGTTTTTGCCTTTGCCCGGCAGGGCCGGGCCCTGCCAATCCAGGCAAAAAACAGCGCCTGCAGTCAAGGGCTCTACGCGGATATTTATCAATCCGGCTTGTGGATAACGGCCACCCCGTCAAGGCCTACTCGCGCCACGCGGCTGCTTTCAACCCTGCGCTCCAGGTCATCTTCAATGGTCTTCCCCGGCCGGCTTTCACTCTCCCGGCTCGCTGCACCGGCGAAAAACCACCTACTCCCCCTGTCATTGCTTTAAGAGCTAGACTTTTCTTTAACTATAGCCGGTTAAGATCTTTTTGTCAAGAGATTTTAAACTTCTTGTTACATTAAAATTTTCCATAAATGTGTTGACTTACTTTGGAAATTTAGGTATAATTATCTTGTAGTTTTATGTCGAATCATAGCGAAAGGAGGAGGAAAAAGTCATGATGAAATCCACGGGCATTGTCCGTAAAGTGGACGAACTAGGGCGTGTGGTCATTCCCATCGAACTACGGAGAACTCTGCAGATCGAGGAGAAAGATGCCCTGGAGATCTACGTGGACGGGGAGCGGATTATCCTGAAAAAATACGAACCCGCCTGCATTTTCTGTGGTAATGCCGAGGGGATTAAGGTTTTTAAAGACAAGAACATTTGCCAGGAATGCTTGAAAAGCATGAAAGACGCCTCCTAACAAGACGTCTTCCCTGCTGTGTTTTTTCGGAAAAAAACCATAATTTCCAAGGGAGAGTTTTAACTCTCCCCTTTTTTCTTTTCCAGGCAGTACTGGTATAAACCCCGGCGGGAAATACCCTCCCTGACGGCAATTTCCTGCACAATCCCGGAGAGTTTTTCCCCTTTTTCCTGTCTTTCTACGATTTCTGCATATAATTCCCGGTATTTCGCGGCAGGGTCCCCGGAGGGCGCCGGGGGCGCCCCGGCAACAACCAGGGTAAATTCGCCGCGGATCTCCCGGTCTTCCCAGTCCCGGAGGGCTTGACCAATACTACCCCGCCAAAATTCTTCATAAACCTTTGTCAGTTCCCGGGCAATTACGATTCCCCGTTCTTCGCCCAAGTACTCCTGTAAATCCCGGAGATCCGCCAAGAGCCGGTGGGGGGAGGCGTAAAGGATAATTGTCCGTTCTTCATCCCGTAAAGCGGCTAAACGGGCCCGCCGCTCCTTGTTGGTTCTCGGTAAGAAACCCTCAAAAACAAAACGGTCGGCCGGCAACCCCGAAGCAACAACCGCCGCTAAAAGGGCGGAAGCCCCAGGCACCGGGACCACTGGAATCCCCTCTTCGACCGCGGCTTTTACCAGCAAGAAGCCGGGATCCGAGATCCCCGGCGTCCCGGCGTCACTGATCAAGGCGATTTTTTTCCCTGCGGCTAAAAGCGCCAGTAGTTTTTGGGACTTTGTCCTCTCCTGTTCCCTGTAGTAACTGATGACCGGCCGGTCAATACCGAAATGGGCCAGGAGCTTCCGGCTGTGTCTTGTATCCTCTGCGGCCACCAGGTCCGCTTCTCTCAGGACCCGTAAAGCCCGGTAGGTGATATCTTCCATATTCCCCACTGGCGTGGCCACCAGGTATAAGCAGCCTTGCCCCGCAGTGGCAGTGGTTTTCCCTTTCATCTTCTCCATCCACGTCACCTGGAACCGGAAGGCTTCCTACCGGGGAGAACGGGAGCCAGTCCCTGCCGGTCCTGGCGGAGCCGCAAAAACACTGGCATCCAGTCTTCTCCCGCCGGGAAGCCCCGGGAATAGCAGGAACTCCTCATCCAGAAGGTCGATCTTCTCCTCCGGTAGTCCTTCCAGGTAAGCGAGGAAATTCTGGACCTCTGTTTTTTGCAGGTAATTAAAGCGCCCGCCTTCCCAGATAAAGGAATAAACGGCGTTCTTGACAACCCTCGCCTCCCCCTGCAGGTATCCGAATAACCAGATCTCATCGCCCACCTTATAGAGGCGCAAGTCATCATAGTGTATATCCCGGTCGTGGATCCGCCGCCACTTTTGGCCCTGTTTCTCCATGATATTCAGGTGTAGCCAGTTCTTGCCGGTTTCAAAATCGTACTCCCTGTGAAGAATCAAGAGTTCACACCGGCCGTCCCCGGTTAGATCCACCAGGTACACACCGGACAACGGGTTCCCGTCGCCAATAACCAAAGAAGAGGGGCCGAAGGTATCCAGGGAAATCCCATCCTCCTGCCGGTGAAGAAAACCCAGGGAATACGCGGGCGGCCAAAAGGCCTGGTCTGTTCTGAGCAAAAGCAGGGCTTCTTCATTTCCCTTCCTGTCCTCCCAAAAGACCCACTGGTGAATCCGGAGCGGCGTCATATACTTAAAGATATATTCCACAAGGTGCCCGCTGAAATCCGGTTCCGGAATCCCCCCGGTGAAAGGGTCAATCTTTGGGCGGTGAAATGAGCGCAGTATTAATTCTTCATACCCATCCCGCAGCCAGACAGGTTCTTCGATCCGGTAATAAATACTCTTGTAATCCCTTGCACTCTGGTAGGTCTCTTCCGCCACCAGTTCAAACCGGCCGATCTCATCATAGACCCCTTCAGGAGCCGCCTGCCATTTTTCAACTTTAACCTTGTTGTTCTCCCTGTCGGCGGTGATTACCTCGTAATGATAGCTGAAATCCTTGAAATTGAACCTTTCGATAAATTGCAGGTGAAAATTGCCGTCAAAAACCGCGGCTTCCTCAAAAAAGAGGCCGTTGTTATTGAGGATAACCAGTTTCAACGAGGATAAACGTTCCCCGTTCCCCAACAGGGCCAGGTGGTTAAAGGCATTACCCGGTAAAACATATAATGATTTATAGAGGTTGCCTTCGGGATCCCTGGCCAACCCATAGGCCTGGAAGGGCAGGGGCGTCAATTGGTAGCGGGCGTTTTCAAAATCCCATGTGGCCTGGGCGGCAAGGAGTAAGACCCGCCGGGAATTGGTTTTGTCCGGAACCTGATAGGTAAAGACATAACTCTTCTCAACATAAGGGTTGAAGGCTGGATCGGAAACGATCTCCAGTAAAAAGGCGTTCTCCGGTAGCAACGAGCTGATCGCCTTTTCTCCCTGGGGAATCTCCTGGAGGCTGTTTAAACTCTCGCCCCAACAGTACTCAATATCCCGGATCTGGCCCCCGCTGCCGCCTGTAGCGGAAAAGAGGCACGGGCGCCGGCGCAACCGGGCAAAAGTAAGATACTCTTTTTGCGTCATCCGGTAGGAGATATCGGCAACCTCCAGATCGTTGGTGCGGGGGTTCCAGATTCTACTCCGGAGCGTCACCTCGCCCCGTTCCGGGCCATTGACTTCGTGGATGACCAATTTCCCCTGGTAATCAATGAATTGGAGGTCATAGCCGGCACGGACCGAAAACATCTGGGAATAATGCTGGTTCCTGAATTTATACATGGTCATCTCCGCGGCAGGAGAATCGGCCGGCTGGAAGATGGTCCAAAACTCCAAAATCCCGTCCCCGTCCAGATCGGCGTTTTGCAAGATCCGGTAAGTATACGCCGTGTCGCCGAAGCTGGCCCGGCCTTCGGTTTTGGGGCTGCCGTCGCCGAGATTTTTCTGGAAAATCACGGAATACCTCTGGTTATTCCCGCGGTCCAGGAGAATCAGGCCAAACCTGCCCTGCAGGGAATAAAGAACCAGGTATTCCACGTCATCGTCATGGTCAAACCGGGCGTCGGAGATAATCTGGACAATCTTCGCGCCTCTGGGCAGAAAATCGCCGAGTTCCCCCACAGCGGCGCTGCTGAAACCGCCGGTGTTAATGGCAAAAATCAGTATAAGCCAGGTAAAAAAGAATCCGCGGGCGCCTGCAGAAAAAAACCGGCGCAACCGGTTCATTGCCATCCCTCCCCCCGTTCTATTATTCCACACTTTTGCCGGGCATCCCTGCCAAAGGCAAAAATACCTTTATTTACAGGTATGCCAGGGTTCTCCCATTTTGCCTTTGGTTTGACCGCTCAGACGATTTCCACCCGGTGGTAGGTTTTTTTCCCTTTACGCAACAGTATGCCGTTCTCCTTAAAGTCGTCCAGGGAGATGATAAGCCCCTGGTCGGAGACGACCTGCCGGTTCAAGGTAATCCCCTTTTGCTCGATCAGGCGGCGGCCTTCTTTTTTCGAAGGAACTAGATTTGTCATTACCAGCAGCTCAAGAAGGGGGATCCCCTCCGGGTACCGGGCGGCTTCCACCTGGGTGGTGGGCATCTCCCCGGCGCCAGCTTCCCCCCCGCTGAAGAGGGCTTCCGCCGCCTCTTCCGCCGCAGCCGCCGCTTCCTCCCCGTGGGCCAGCTTTGTCACTTCATAGGCCAATACCTTCTTGGCCTCGTTAATCTCTTCCCCTTGCAAGGCGCCCAGCCGCCGTACTTCCTCCATGGGCAAAAAGGTATAGAGGGCCAGGAGCTTCTCCACATCGGCGTCGTCCGTGTTCCGCCAGTACTGGTAGAAAGCAAAGGGACTGGTCCTTTCTGGATCAAGCCAGACCGAACCGGACTCGGTCTTCCCCATCTTCTTCCCGGAAGCCGTAGTCAAAAGGGGCCAGGTTAAGACATAGGCCTTCCCCCCCTCGACCCGCCGGATCAGATCCGCCCCGGCCAGCATATTGGACCACTGGTCATCCCCGCCGACCTGAAGCCGGCACCCGTATTTGCGGTACAGATGGAGGTAGTCGTAAGCCTGGAGCAGCATGTAGTTGAATTCAATAAAAGACAGCCCCCGCTCCATCCGGGCGCGGAAGCACTCGGCGGTCAGCATCCGGTTGACGGAGAAGTGGACGCCGATCTCCCGTAAAAACTCCAGGTAGTTCAAGGGGAGCAGCCACTCGGCATTATTCAGCAACAGGGCCCGGCCGTCCGTAAAATCCAAATACTTACTGAGCTGTTTCTTGATCCCGCGGGCATTCGCCTCGATCTGCTCTTTACTCAGCATCTCCCGCAATTCCGTCCGCCCGCTGGGGTCGCCAATCATCGCCGTTCCCCCGCCGACGATGGCCAACGGCCGGTGCCCGGCCTTTTGCAGGTGGGCGAGGGCCATAACCCCCATCAGGTGGCCCACATGGAGGCTGTCCGCCGTCGGGTCAATACCCAGGTAGACGGCAACCTCTTCGGTGGCCAGTAACTCCCGGAGCTCCTCCTCAAAGGTGATCTGTTGCAGGAAGCCGCGTTCTCTGAAAATATCCAGTACGTTCTCGCTCATCATCATCCCTCCGGTATTTT
>JAAYGG010000061.1 GCA_012727895.1 Bacillota bacterium | reverse complement strand
TGTTTCTGGCAGAAGCCTTTCTTTTCCGCAAAAACCGCGGCAAACTCTCTTTCCTTCTCCCAAAGGTAGAACAGGACTTTTATGTGTTCATCCATCACCGTATTGATTTTCCGGCAGATGTAACAGGCTCTTTCCTGGTACCGCAACTCTTGGAGCAGTTGCTCTTCCGGGCCGGTCTTCTGTTTGCCCCTGCCCCAAGAAAAAAAGGGTTTTGTACGCACCCGCCCGCGGCCGGTGATCCCGGCGGCCAGCTTCTTCAGCCTGGCATTCTCTGCTGCCAAATAGGTATCCAAAAGCAACGCCAATTGCAAGCGGTAGGCCCGCCTGCGGTACATCATTTCAAAATGGCGCCGGCAAAAGCCTTCCCGGTTCGTCTCCCCCCTGGTCCGGACATCCATCAACGCCTGGTGTAAAAGGTAATCCAGGGCCTCCTCTTCCCGCTTTTCCTCAATAAGGCAGAGCGGGCATTCGCTCTCCTCCCGGAAAGCATCGTACAAAGCCAATGAATAAATTGTCTCTCGCATTGGTTCTCTTCACCACCTGTACGCCGCGGTTCGCAGGCGCGCAAATTATTCGACAGCCTGGGTTTCCACGCAAGCTATGGCCTGCTCAAGGTCAACGGCTCCGCTGTAGAGGGCTTTGCCCACAATCGCCCCGGAAATACCTAAAGGCGCCAGTTTTTTCACCTCAAGAAGGTCGCCAAGGGAGGAGATCCCGCCGGAGGCAATCACCGGTATACTGCTTTTTCCCGCAATCTCCGCCAGCGCTTCCAAATTTGGCCCTTTGAGTGTCCCGTCCCGGTTTATGTCCGTATAGATCACTTCATGAACACCCCAGGAAGCGGCTGTTTCTACCAGTGTTAACGGGTCCGTGCTGGTCGTCTCCAGCCAGCCTTCAACCGCCACCTTCCCGTCTCTGGCGTCCAGGCCCAAAATTACCCGGCCGGGGTATTCTTGCGCCGCCCGGAACAGCAATTCCCGGTTCTTCACAGCCGCCGACCCCAGGATGACCCATTTCACCCCGTTCTCCAGGTAATAGCGGATGGTCTCCTCCGTGCGGATCCCTCCGCCAACCTCTACCGGTACGGGGACGCTCCGGGCAATCCGGATCACCAGATCCTTTTGGACCGGTGTCCCGGCTTTCGCCCCGTCCAGATCCACCAGGTGTAACCTTTTTGCCCCTTTTTCCACCCAGCGGCGGGCAACTGCCACCGGGTCCTGGTCATAAATGGTTTCCTTGCTGTAATCGCCGCGTTCCAACCGGACGCATCTTCCATCCCGGAGATCAATGGCAGGGATAATAATCATCTTCTGTCTCTCCTGTTATTAAAATATTAGGCCCAAATGATCCTGGATGAATTTAAGAAAAACAAAGCCTGGCCGGTCAGGGAGTAAATAAGCCGGGGTTTCTAAAAACCGGCAAGCCCGCCAGAAAGATGATAGGAAGGACGATAACAAGGGCCAGTACTACAAAGGCCAAGACCCAGGCAAGAATGGCTTTGCCCGTCGAAAACCCCTGGCTTTCCCTGAGAGCGATAACACTTAAAACAGTAACCCAGAGGGAAATGGCAAAAGAAACAAGACCGCTCAAAACATTACCAGCCTCGCCGAGGGCCACCCCCACCAGCTGGCCGATGGGAAGAAAAATCCGGGGAAAATGAGAAAAGGCCAAAGCGGAAAATATCCCCCAGTAGCTGCCGGTACCCTTGAAGATGCGGGCCACCAGATTAAGAAGGCCGGTGAAGACCATGAGAAAAAGAAGGGAAGAGATGAGCCCGGCCAGGATGAAACCGGTCCGCGACTGCGGGACGAAAGGACCTGCTTCACCCGGGGTAAGGCTGGTAAGCCATAATGCGATTATGCTTGTCCCAGAAAAAACGGCAAAACTCCAACCGGTGGGCTTTTCCCTGCTAACCTCCTGGAGAGTACGGGCGGGATCGGTAATCACACCGAACAACCGGTCAAGAATATCCATCTCCAACCCAACCTTTCTTTCTTTATTTCACAAGTAGTTATCCACATGTGCGCGGAAAAGCTTGCCCAACACTTTCATTCTTTTGCCCGAAGAGTTTCGGTATTTATCCACGCGCGAAAAAATCTATAAAAGCATAGAAATCCCCTACCGGACTGCTAAGGTGTCACCTGATAGCGCAGTTGCGGCAGGTATTGCCTTGCCTTTTCCAGCAGGAGCAACTCGCCCGGGAGAAACTTCTTCTCCAACAATACCGGGATATACGCGCCAAAGCTCGTCAGTTGTTCAAAGAACGACGGCGGGGGAAATTCGTATCGCACGGGGTTCTCCAACCCGGCAATCTCCGCGGCCAGGTCGATGGCTTCTTCGATCCCGCCGAGCCGGTCTACGAGACCAAGCTCAAGGGCTTGGGTACCCAAGTAGAGTTGGCCGGTGGCCAGTTTCCGGACGTAATCCTTTTCCAAATTCCGCCCTTCCGCCACCTCGGTAATGAATTGGTCGTAAGCCCCATCGGAGATTTCCTGCAGCAACCGGCGTTCCTCATCCGTGAGCTTCCGGGCGAACATATCCTTATGCCGCCCGGATTTGATCGTCTCTATCTCCACACCGAGTTTTTCGTAAAGCCCATCCATATTTACAACGGTGAAAATTACCCCAATCGAACCGGTCATGGTCCCCGGGTGGGCAACAATCCCGTCGGCCGGGGCGGAGATATAATAACCGCCTGAAGCGGCCATATCCCCCATGGAAACCACCACCGGTTTTTCAAACTCTCTGACCAGTGCGGCGATCTGTTGTGAAGCGGCCACCGCCCCGCCCGGGCTGTTAATCCGTAATACCACCGCCTTGATGGAGTTATCCTTTGCCGCCCGTTCCAACTGCCGGGCAACCCGCCGGGGAGTGATAGCCCCGGAAAAATCCCAGTTTCCGCCGGCTTCCTCAATCGGCCCCTGCAGATAAATAATAACCACGCGTTCCAGCGCGCTCAGGTGTTTTCCTTCCCGGCCGGAAATAACCGTTAAAAGGATAATAGAGAGTACGGCAATGCCAATGAGGACTGCAGCGAATATCCTTTTCCCTGACATCTTTTTCCTCCTCCCGTTTCTCCCACACCCGGTAATACGAGAAAAAACCGGGCAGAAACATGTTTATGCGCACACGTATGTGAATAATCTATCAAATCTACACATTCTTGTCAAAAGGCCAGTACACGGCGGAGAGTTCTTTATAGATTTTAAAATCACCTTCGCTAAAAAGAACAACGCGGATCAATTTTACCTGCTCAAGACCGGGAACTATTTCTGCCATGGTTTTCAGCGCTACTTCCGCCGCCTCCCTGGGCGGGTAGGCAAAAGCGCCAGTGGAGATGGCGGGGAAAGCCAGGGAAGAGAGGCGGTGCTCGTCAGCCAGGCGCAGGGCATTGCGGTAACAGGCTGCCAGCAACCGGTCTTCCGGTTTGTCCCGGCCGTAAACCGGCCCCAAAACATGAATGACATAAGGATTGGGCAAACGGTGACCGCCGGTAAGCACGGCTTCTCCCGGCTTAATCGGGGCCAGGGGGCCGCACTCCTCCGCCAGGCCGGGCCCGGCGGCCCGGTGGATGGCGCCCGCCACGCCGCCGCCCGGGCGCAACCAGGCATTGGCCGCATTGACAATCGCATCAATCCCCGGTTGCTCCACAATATTGCCTTTGACAATCTCCAACTTCACGGCCATGGCATCGATCCCCCTTTGCAGTTTTTCGCCGGTTCCTGCCGGGTGTAGCTGCGGGGGCATATGAAATCTTTCTCCCGCTACCACCCGGCCGGCAATTTACCCGCCTGCTTCAAGGCCTTATACAATTCTTCCTGCATTGCCAAGGCCGCCTCGGCAGCCGCCAGGTGAAACTCGGCGGGCCGGCGTTTATGGGCTTCACTCTGGTAAGCATAGATAATGCTCCGGGAGGCGTTGACCACCGCCCCGTAACCGTCCTCATTAAAGCAGGTAACCACATCGGCGGCGGTCCCGCCTTGGGCGCCGTAACCGGGGACGAGGAAAAGGGCGTCCGGCATTATTTCCCTTAGTTTTGCCGCCTCTTTTGCATAAGTCGCCGCCACCACAGCGCCCACTGCCGAGTATCCCTTTTCGCCGGTGAGATCCTGACCCCAACGGGCCACAAGCTTCCCGGCGTTTTCATAAAGAGCTTCCCCGTTCCGGTCGAGAATATCCTGGAGTTCCCCGGAGGATGGGTTGGAGG
>JAAYGG010000060.1 GCA_012727895.1 Bacillota bacterium | reverse complement strand
GGCAAAGACCGCGGCGAAAGCGCCGATGGTAATCTCTCCTGCCAGCAGCGACGTGAAAAGCAGGTACAAGACGCCAAAATAACCGGCGAGGGTGAGCATTTTCATGCCCAGCTCGAGCAGGCCGGTTTTTAACTCGGCCTTCCAGGTCTTCTTTGTCAACAGTGCCAAAGCGGAGCGGTAAAGATCCCTAAAGAAGGTGAAGGCGCCCAGGAGGCGGGTCTCCTTGAAATATTCGCGATCGCCAAGGCAACGCTCATAATACTCATATTCCCGCCGGATGGGGGCAGCCTCGTCTTCATGACGGGCAAAGACGGTGCTGCGTACCAGTTGGGTGGCGGCCACGGGGAGAAAGACAAAAACCAGGGCGAGGGCAAGCAGGGGTTTTAAGGTAAAGAGATACCACCCCATGAAGGAGAAATAGGGCAGGTAGAAAGTGAAGATGGCAGTGACGGTAAATAAAAGGCCAAGACTGCTATGAACCCCCCAGTTTGCCTTGTTTATATCATCAAGGACCACCGGGGATTCGAAGAGCACCGGATCGATTTTAACCGCCTTTTGGTTAATGAGCATCTGTAAATAGCCGGTCATTTTTTTCTGAAAAACCTTGTATGTGAAGTTGCCCACCCCGTTGAGCACTTGCGCGCCAAGGGTAACCGTGCCAAGGACGGCGGCCATCCCCAACACGGCGGAGACTTTCGTTTCTCCTGCCACCGCCCGGGTAAGGGTGTCAAAAAACACCTGCGTGACCAGGGTGTTAACACCAAAGGCCACACCGTGGAAGATCCCGAGCAGGCTGTCCAAGAGGAATAATCCCGGGCAGGCGGTGAAGACAAAAGGATAAAGCCGGAGGATGATGCGGCCCAGGGACAGCTCTCTTTTCTTTTTCCCCTTCGCCTCATTCATTGATACCAACTCCTCTGGCTCTCATACATCGCCGCATAGATGCCGTTGGCCGCCAGCAGTTGGGCGTGGCTCCCCTTTTCAACGACCTGGCCGTTATGGATGACGAAGATCTCATCCGCCAGTTTTGTCGAACCCAGCCGGTGGCTGATGAAGATGGTGGTCCGGCCCCGGCTGATCGCTTCAAACTCCTCATACAACCGGCTTTCACTCAAAGGATCAAGGGCGGCGGTCGGCTCGTCCAGGATCAGGAGGGAGGCCGGTTTCAACAGGGCCCGGGCCATGGCAAGGCGCTGCCACTCGCCGCCGGAGAGGTCTTGGCCGCCGGCTTTGATCTTGCCAAGGGGGGTATCAATACCCTGTGGCAGCCGGGCGGCGGAAGCCGACAATCCCATACGGGCCAGTACCTCTTGAATCCGCCGGGCGGTCTCCTCATCATCCGGCGCGTTGGTATAGCCCAGTTTAATATTGTCTTTCAGGGTTATGTAATACCTGGCATAGTCCTGGTGCACCACGGAAAAGAGGGCTTTTAACCGGCTTGGCTCATAACCGGCTATGCTTTTCCCGTTAATAAGGATTTCTCCTTCAAACTCGTTATAGAGTCCGGTGATCAACTTGATAATCGTTGTTTTGCCGGCCCCGTTCAGGCCGACAAAAGCGTAGTGCCTGCCGGCTTCTATCCGGAAGGAGAGGCCGTTCAGGACATAATTGGCGGTACCCGGGTATTTAAAGCGCACCTCCTTGAACTCAAGGGAAGCAAAGGCCGGGGGCGGGAAAGACGGCACGGCGGTGGCGCCGGCGGTCTCTTCCAACGCGGCAAATTGCGATAAATCTTTCAGGTATTCCAGGTGTTTGGCCAATTCATCGATATAATGCGTAAGAGACCAGGACATCATGTGCACCAAGGCAAAAGCGGCGTTGATCAGTGCGATGAACATGCCAGTGGTGATTGCTCCGGAGAGGACGGGGTTTATGAGCACCAGGACGACGATGACGGAGACAAGGGCCGTCAGCAGGCTCCCGGATTTCATTTTGATAAACCACTTTCTTTCCGCCCGTAAAGAAATTTTCCGGGCCGTTTCGTACTGGTCGAGCCAGAGCTTGTTTACTTCTTCCCCGTAGCCAAAGAGCGCCCTCTCCTCTACCGCTTCCCGTCCGGTGAGCACTTCCGAGAGGTACTGGTATTTCCGTTCGTATTTTATCACCTCCCTGCTGGTTTCGTAGGTGGCTCTTCCGCTCCGCACGGCCAGCACAAAGAGGGGGAGAGAAACGGCGAAGATCACAACTGCCGCCCACCACACCTGCATGAGTAAGAGAAGGAGAAGGCCGGCAACACGGATCATGATGGAGGCCATATGCAAGAGATCAATATAAGCTGTTTTCAACCGGCCTTCCGGGTTATTTGTCACCCGGGAAATCAAGTCCCAGGTTTCAGTCTCTTCTATGTATTTGTAGAGGAGCTGCGCTCTTCTTTCCGTAAGAGCGGTGCGGAATTTCTCCCGGAGGGCCAGTTCCATGCGGATCTGGGCAAATTTGGCCAGTTCGCCGGAGATCCATTGGTAGGCAATTAAGATCACCACGGCAAAAAGCGCCGGGTAGATCAGGTTAAGCGGCGCCCTGTTTTCCCCGATGAAAACTGCGGTGTCAAGAAAACGGGCGGTGACAACCACTTGGACGGTGGGGACGATCCCGGCAAGGATTATTTGCAAACCCGCCAGGATGGCGGCACCGGGCGCGCAGGTAAGGGGGGTCTTTATAAGATCAAATATTCCGTATTTACGCTTTTCGATAATCATCTTGATTCTTCACCCAACAGGAAAATATTGAAAGATTTATTTATCCAATAAATACTGGTTTACCGGCGCGTGGCCGTGATGTTTATTGCTTTATCTATAATAACAAAATTTGTTTCTTTTATCAATTTTTATCAATTTTTTTCTCTCTGAATTGCTGGCATATGATACAATATAAAGTGAAGCTATTTTGGGGTATATTCATGGTTCCTTTTGATGAATTCGAGAATGGGAGTATTCAGCTTTATCGAAACGCAAAGAGAGAGGGGATACCTGTTTAATGGTTATTGATGATGTTGTTCAAGAAAAGAACAAGATTAACCTGATGGAGATATCCCTGGGTTCCGCCGATGACCCGAAAGTCGAGGCTTTTTACTACAAGAATGGCTACCGGCCAATCGAGATTGTGGCAAAGGATAAGGCCGGCAACGAGCTTGAGAGGGTAAAAATTGATCAGAAAGCCGGTTATGAGAAAGAGCGGGAAAAACTGAGGCGAAGACATAATCCTCAGGAAGCAATCTTCATTTTTGAAAAAAGACTTTAATCTTTCCCGGTCTCATTTGCTGTCAATTGCGAAAAAAGTAGTGCCTGGCCGGCCGGAGGAGAATAAAGATATTCCCTGAGTAGGTTCTTTTTTTTTTGCCGTTTTCCTTTTCAGCTTTTCCGGCATATGATAGATTGTCATAAATAAAAAGCGAAGATCCGCTTTTTAACCCTACTGAGGTGCGGTATCATGTTCCAGATCCTCTGCGTTGTGCAAACCCCTCTCCCATCAGCGGAAATCTCAATTATTCGCCCGTTTAACTATCTACAGAAGAAAAAAAGAATCCGGTGGCAGTTGGTTTTGGAGAATGACTTCCAGCCCGGTCTCCTGAAAGGCGTAGATCTGGTGGTTTTCCACAGGAACTGCCGCCCCAATTGCCTGCGCATTCTTCATGCGGTAAAAAGCGCCGGCATACCGATCCTGTATGAACTGGACGATCATTACTTGGCAATGCCGGAAGACCTGCCCATCGGCAGGTATATGCGGATGCCGCAGGTTGTCAGGACCCTTGAGACGCTGTTGCGCTCGGCGGATCTGGTCAAAGTCGGATCACCGGAGATGATCCCCTTTGCCCGGGAAAGAAACCCACAGGTGGTATCCCACCCGTACGCCGTTGACACCAGTGTTTTTCATAATCTGCAAAAAACTCCCCACCGGCACCTGGTTGTTGGTTATGCCGGTTCGGTTAACCACGTCCGGGATCTGGCCCTCATCGCTGGGATAATCCCCAGGATCTCCCGGGAGTTTCCCGATCTGAAGTGGGAATTCATTGGTTGCCTGCCGGCGGGGGTTCAACCCGGTCCAAATCTGGAATTCTCCGAATTTTTCCCCAGTTATGATGAGTTTTTAGCCACTTTGTACCGCCGGAACTGGGATATCGGCCTGGCGCCGCTCCTTGACACCGTCTACAACCGGTGCAAAACCGATAATAAATTCCGCGAATACGGCGCCTGCGGTATTGCCGGCATTTATTCGGCGATTCCTCCCTATACCGCATCGGTTCAGCACGAAATCACCGGCCTGCTTACGGAGAATACGGAAGATGCCTGGTACCATGCGCTAAAAAGATTAATCCTGGAAGAGGTTTTGAGGAAAAGCATCGCCGGGAATGCCCGGAAGTGGATTTCAAAGAATAATTCGCTCCCGGTAATCGCCGGCCTCTGGGAAGAACTCTTCTCCATGCTGGTTCAGAAAAAGAGGGGTAAATTTCTATGAAGTTAATAGTCTACGGTAAACAACTGGCCTTTTACGGCGTGATCCTAAAACGCTTCTTTAATCTCTTCCGCCCGGTTACTTACCAGAACGTGCCCGTCAGCAAGCACCTCTACTACCAATGCCTTGGTTTCATCAATCACCGCTGGGGTCTGGCCTTGGCGAAGGAGAAAATGTTTTTCGAGGAAATGTACGAGTTGGAAGCCGGTCAACTTTTTTCGCTTCTTGACGAACCCTACGCCTGCAGTCCCAACCCGGAGGGAATTTTCCTTATGCGCAGCGGATTCGGGGACATCGCCTCCCTTTTCCTCCCCCCGGAAAGATACTACCTGCTCAGTCCCTTCCAGGCGGAAGTAGACGTGGTCAGACGCAACCGGCCGGATTTAACCGTCCACAACATCGAGGGGTTTTTCCGCCCAAATCCCGGGGCGGTCAGAGAACTCCAAAAGAAAATCACCGGCCTGTTAGAGAAAGAAAAGCAGGACCCGATCTTCGGCAGTCCCCATTTTTTACACTGGATCTTGGCCCGCCTCCCCGACCTGGTAACCAGGTTTGATGCAGTGCAAAGGATAATTGAAGAACTTAACGTCGGTGCAGTCTTGACCATCTCCTCGATCCATTGGTTTGGCAGCGCCCTGAATTTAATCGCCCGGGCCAACCGGATCCCCTCCCTCACGGTGCAGCACGGGATCATCGCCGATTCCCAGTTATTCTGTCACCTGCCGGTTTTGGCCACGAAAAAAGCGGTTTGGGGTAAAGGGACTAAAGAGTGGTATCTAAAATTCGGCACTCCGGAGAGCCGGGTCGTGGTGACCGGCTCCCCCAGGTTTGACATGATTTTTGATCGGGAATGGTCCGACCAGGAGAGCCTGAAAAAGAGGTTGCAGATTGACCCGGCGTATAAAATCGCGGTCTACGCCACCCAGCCTTTGGGTGGGGCCAGGATCAGGGAGGTCGCCGCCACCACGTTAAATGGTTTAAATAAAATAGAAGACCTCTTTGTCCTCATTATGCTGCACCCCTACGAAAGGAAAGAACTCTACCAGCAACTGGCTGCCGGTAACGAAAGATGCCGGGTCTTTGCCTTTGGCGAGGTCAGTTTGTACGACGCGCTGAACGCCGCGGACCTCTTTGTCACCTCTTTTTCCACGGCGGCTTTGGAAGCAATGATGTTTAATGTCCCGGTGGTGACGGTGGAACCATTTCCGCCCAATTTCTCCTATAGCAAAAGCGGGGCGGTTTTTGCCGCCCGTACCGCCGAAGAACTGGCTGCCCTTGCCCGGCGGATCTTGTATGAAGAAGATTTCCGCCAAGCAGTACTGGAAAAAGCCCGTCCTTTTTTGAAAAAACACTGTGTAACCGATGGTTTTTCTTCCAGGAGACTTATCCGGGAATTGGAAAACCTCAGTCGTTGCGGAGGTGTCTACTGATGCTTTTTGATCCCGTGACCCCCGAGGGGCTCTCTCTCCTTAGTGAATTCTGCCAGGTCTTTGCCCCGCTGAAATTCAGGGGGATGTCCCTGGCTCGCGTATTGTTCTACGATTATCTCCGCTTTCTCTGTAACCTCCCGCAACTGGTGGAAAGGCGCCGGGAATTTGGGGACCTGCCGTCAATTCCCTGGTCCCGGTTACAATCTTCCCTGGCCGGCCACTACCCGGAAACCTGCCGTTCCGATGGGCCGGTACTGATTGAAGGACCGATGGCTTCCTATCTCCCCGAAGAGTTCCAGGGTGTTATTATCACCGGGACAATCAGGGGCGGGGCTGTTCCACCCGGAAAGGACCTTAACCTTTTCCGGAGGGGAATGGGGGAATTACTGCACAGCCTGGCCGGCCATCCCATCTTTGGTCATCCCCGGTTTCGCCGGTGGTTTATCGCTTTGGCGGAAAAAGCGGTCGCCGGTTTACACGGCACGTGGATGAGTAAAGAACGGCTAAAACCTTCCTGCGTCGCCTATCAGGGCAATAATTACCTCTTACCGCTCCGGATTTTGAGCGAAGTCTGCCGCGCCTCCGGCATCCCGTCCGTGGCCTATCATCCCCTGACCCTGCGCGGCACTTCGGAAACGGCCTATCTCTATCATGTCCTGCCGCTGCTGAATTCGGCCTATTTCTGCTGGGGGCAGGAGTTTAAAGAATGGATGATCCGGTTTGGCGTTGACCCAAAGGCCGTGATCCCCACCGGTTGCCCGCGGTTTGATTCCTTGCCGCTCCAGGAGCCGCCGGCTGTTCCGGTCCGTACCATGTTGGGCCTGGCCGAGGAAGAGATCCTGGTTTTAGCGGACCAGCAGGTCGGGAAGAGGGAGGCCATTTTCCACATGGTCTGGGAAGCTGTGAAGAAAGATCCCAGGTGGGTTCTGGTGGTGAAACTCCACCCCCATCACGAAAAGCTGATCTCCTCCTATAAACGGTGGAGCGGTGATGATCCGCGGATCCGGTTTGTCCCCCCGGTCAACCTTTCCCTCTATGACTTATTGGCGGAAGCCCGCGCGGTTGTCACCTATTTCTCCACGGTCGGGGTGGAAGCGGCTTTTTACCGGGTTCCTGTAATCACCCCGGTCTTTCCGGGCAAACCCCCCTCTTATCTCTTTCATAAAAGCGGGGGGGCCATCCCGGTGCAAAACTCGGAAGAACTGGGGGAAATCCTGGATAGATTATGCACGGACTGGGATTTTCTCGTCCGGGTGCAAGCCGCCCAAGAACAATACCTGTCTTACGTGACAATTCCCGACGGCAACTCCACCCGGCGCTTTTTCACCTCCCTCCTCCAGGTGG
>JAAYGG010000059.1 GCA_012727895.1 Bacillota bacterium | reverse complement strand
GCCGCAGAATACCTTGATAAGATGTGGCGGGAAGCGGAAAACAAAAACGGCCTGAAACTGGAATACTACGTCACCTGCTATGACCCGAAGACGGGTAAGATAAATACGGACACCTGGCTCAACCAGTTGGATGCCATCTGGGCCCTGCTTTCCATCGGCGAAGAGCCTTTCATCCCTGAGGAGAGGATCAAAAAGATCCTCAAGACCCTCTATGAAAACAACCGGACCACCACGGGCTGGTGCATGACCCGGACAGAAGACGGTGAACCCGTCGAATCCGACCAGGGGAAGGATGTCTACACCACCTCCAACTATGTCTTTGCGCAGTTGCTTGATTATTACGGCCTGGTCGAAGAGAGCAAAGATGTCTACAACGCCATGGATAAAGTCATCTTCAGGCACGGCAATACCCTGATCAGCCCTGATAACATCCGGGCCGAGATGGAACAGGAAGACGGGGAGACGGAGCCGATGTACCATTATATCGTTGCCGGTTATCCCCGCCCGGGTGCGGTCATGACCCACTTGGTTCTGACTTACATCAAGGAACTCAAGGATAAAGGCGTAAAGGTTGAACCCGGCCATCTGGAATCCTACGCTGAAGATCTGATGAAGTAATCATCAAAACATTGAAAAGGCGCCGGAAAAAACCGGCGCCTTTTTATTATCTTTGTAAGAATATATTTTTATAGAATAAATCTCTGTGAGAATAGGCCGTACAATAAGCTTCACGAAAAACGCTCTTTTCTCCTTTTTTTGTTTTCCTTTCCAAAATAAAACCAGGATCTGCGCGCCGCCGGCAAATAAGATCTTGAATCCGGCTAAACCCTTACTATCTCTTTAACCTCCTTGTTCTCCTTGACCGTAAAAGATCAAGGAAGTCCGTAAAAACCCTGGCTGTGGAAAGAGGCCGGCCGGCAGTGGTTACCAGCTCGAAATCCTCATCTCTCAGTACCCGGAGGAGTTCTTCAGGGGTCTTAATCCGCCGGGTAGTGGCGATCCCGCCCCTGGCCACATCGGCTTTTTGGTGGAAATCCGAGCCGGAGAGCATCAGTAATCCGTGTTTCTTGGCGAAATGATAAGCAGGCCTGTTATGGGAGTCATGCCGGGGGTTGCCGTTAAAGACCTCGACCCCGTGGAGGAAAGCGGGATCCGCCGGTGAAAAACCCGGGCGGAAAGGATGGGCTTGATAAACCAGGAAGCCATGGCCTTCCGCGAGTTCATAGAGGTCCTTGATCTCCAGTCTAAACAGCTTCGGGTATTCCCTGAGAAACTCCTCGGTGATCCCGAAGAGTAAATAGTCGTTATAGGGATTGTCGAGGGCAATCTCAGCCCCTAAAAAGACCTGAAGGCCGATTTTCTCCCCTTCCCGGCGGGCCTCCCGGTACCCGGCCAAAAAAGAGTCGAGCTTTTCCTCCCAGGTCCTGCCGGCGCAGTGGCGAAAATACTTCCTGGTATAGTGGTCGGTAATAACTATCCCGTCGTAACCTGCGGCTTTATAGAGCCGGACCGCCTGCCGGCCGGGAATCCTCCCGCAGGCGCTGCTCTCATCTGTATGAACATGGGTGTCATAATAGAATCTGGTCATCCAATCTTTACCTCCTGCTTGCAAGGGCTGCGGCCAAAGTCTCTTCTTCCATGGGTACCACAGTTATCAACTCCTTATTATACCTAACTGTACTGGTTTTATAAAGGAAAAAAGGGATAAAATCATTAGAAACCAGGAAATAGGTTTTCCGGTAACAACTAATTGCTAGAAAACACTAAATACCATATAATTATAACTATAGCCGGGGAACAACACCGTTGTTCTTATTGGAGGTTGGAAAATGACCACAGAAACGCTTTCCTTTAAGGCAAAATTCTCATACGGTCTTGCGGATTTTGGCTTTAGTATCGCTTTTACCATACCCGCTTTTTTTCTTATGATCTTCCTTACGGATGTGGCCGGTATTCCCCCGGCCCTGGTGGGAACGGTTTTATTGGTGGCAAAGGCTTGGGATGCGGTAATCGACCCCTTCATCGGCCACCTTTCCGACCGTTTGCAGACCGGGTGGGGAAGGAGGAGGCCTTTTCTTCTCTGGTTTGCCGTGCCTTTCGGGTTCTCCTTTTACTTTCTCTGGCTCGTCCCTGCCGGGACGTCGCTTTTCTGGCAATCCCTGATCGTTTTGGGGGTTGTAATCTTTTTTATCACCAACTTCTCGCTCTTGTCCGTTCCCTACAATTCCCTGGCCCCGGAGATGACCAGGGACTACAATGAACGGACCCGGCTTAATGCCTACCGGATGTTCTTCTCCATCATCGGCGGGTTGGTGGCGGTGATCCTTCCCGCCTATTTTTTAGGTCTCTCGGAGGATCTCCGTTACGGTTACCGGGTGATGGGGCTAAGTTTGGGGGTTTTCATCGCCCTGCTCCCGCTGGCTGCCTTTTGGGGAACAAAAGAAAAACAACTCCCCGGTGAGCAGGAGATCTCCTTTGGCCGGGGCGTCCGGCTGGTTCTGGGCAACCGTCCCTTCATCCTCTCGCTCCTCACCTACCTCGCCACCTGGGTGGCGATTGACATCATCTCCTCCGTCTTCCTCTATTACCTCAAGTACTGGCTGGGGATCGGGGAGGATTCCAGTAATACCATCTTCGGCGTCCTCTTTATTGTCGCCGCGTTTTTCTTGCCGTTTTGGGTTAGAATCTCGGAAAAATCCGGAAAAGTCCGCGCCTATATCCTGGCCCATGGCTTCCTGGCCGTGATTTTACTGGCTTTGATCTTCCTGCCGCCTGAGGCCAACTGGCTTGTTTACCTCTTCGCGGCCTTGGCCGGGATCGGGATCTCGGCCGCCCATGTGATCCCCATTTCCATTCTTCCCGATGCCATTGATTACGACCAGTTGCATTCCGGCTATCGCCAAGAAGGGATCTACTTCGGCCTCGTTAACTTCATCCGGCAACTGGCCACCTCCGGCGCTTTATTCTTCGTCGGCCTTATCCTGCAATGGACCGGATACGTGCCGAATGCGGCCCAGACTGAAACCGCCCTCTGGGGGATCCGGTTGTTGATCGGGCTTTTACCCGGTATCCTCTTGCTTCTCGGCATTCTTGCCCTGCGCAAATACCCGATTGACCGGGAGTACCACCAGGAAATCATCGCCCAACTGGCCGCCCGGGAAACCGCCGCAGAAAAGGAGCGGCTGTAATCCGTTTTAACCCGAAAAAAAGGAGTAATAAAAGAAAGAAGCAATAAACAACAGGCAAGTTTGGAAGAAGGAGGACAGGATGGCTGTTACCATTGTTGAAGTAAAAAACCGTAGAGAGTTGAAGGAATTTATCGGCTTCCCCTGGGAAATTTACCGTAACAACCCGGCATGGGTGCCGCCGCTCCGCCGGGAGGTGGAACAGCTCGTTAACCCAAAAACCAATAGTTTTTTGGAGTCCGGCCCTTTCCGGCTTTTTCTCGCGGTCAAAGACGGCCGGGTCGCCGGGCGGGTTATGGCCCATATCGACCAGAAGACCAATGCGGTGAAAGGCCGTAAGGCCGGTTACATCTCGCTCTTTGAGAGTATCCCCGATTACCGGGTGGCGGAGGCCCTTTTTGAGAGCGCCGCCGCCTTCCACCGGGAACACGGTATGACATTGCTCATCGGGCCGGTCTCCCCGACCAACGGCGATGACTACCGCGGGCTCCTGCTGAATGATTTCGACCGCCCGCCGGTGCTAATGAACTCTTATAACCCCCCTTATTACCCGGAGTTTTTTGAGCGTTACGGTTTCCAGAAGCAACTGGACCTTTACGCCTATCTCTTCGACGTCCACGTCCCCCGGACCCCGAAGGCGGTGGAATACGCCCGGCGCCGCTACGGTTATACAATCGACCCCATCAACCTGGCAAACCTGGAAAACGAGTTACTCGATATCAAGCGGGTCTTGGACGAGGCAATGCCGGAGGAATGGGCCAACCTGATCCCGCCGGAGCTTTCCGCCCTCAAGAAGATGGCGAAAAAACTGCGCCCTTTGGTCGACCCAAACCTGGTTTTTATTGCCCGGTATGAAGGGCGCCCCATCGGTTTCAACCTGACAATGCCCGATTACAACCAGGTCCTGATCCACCTGCGCAGCGGGAGGCTTTTCCCGGTGGGATGGTTGAAGTATTTATACTGGAAGAAAAAGATCAACGGGTTACGCTTCTTCGTCCTTTTTGTGGTCCCGGAATTCCGGAAGAAAGGCGTATCCGCGGCGATTTTCATGGAGACCTTTAACGCGGTGCAAAAGTACGGTTACCGGTGGCTTGAGGGGTCAACCATCGGCGAGATAAACCGGGAGATGCGTAACGATGTGGAACGGGCCGGCGGGAGGCACTACCGCACCTACCGGATATATGAGAAAGAGCTTTAACAAAATCCCCTTCTCCTTAATAAAATGGCCTAAAGGAATATATTCGGAAGGGGCGAAAACCATGGGTTGTCAAGAGCGAGGGTTCCCGGCAGCCGCGGGGGACGGCGAGGATTACCGGGAGCACCAAGAAGCCGAGGCCGTCTTGATCGGCGGGCCGTTGGCCCCGAGAATCAACGGCATGGTCCGTTTTAAGGACGTTCCGGGCGGGGTGGAGGTCTTTGTCCACGTGGAGGGTCTTCCTCCTTATCAACCCGCACGGGAGGGCCGGCCGCCCGTAGGCCCGCACGGCTTTCACATCCACGAAAAAGGCGATTGCACCGTAGGCGACCCGGCCAATCCGTTCACCGCCGCCGGGCCCCACTGGAATCCGGATCACCAGCCCCACGGGAACCACGCCGGCGATTTTCCGGTCCTCTTCTCCAACTGCGGCCTGGCGACCATGACATTCTTCACCAACAGGTTCAAAGTAGCCGAGATCGTGGGCCGCTCCGTAATCATCCATGAGAACCCCGACGATTACCGGACGCAACCTAACGGCGCGGCCGGCCGCCGCCGGCTGGCCTGCGGGGTGATCAAGCGCAAAGAATAAACAGGAGGCAGGTACAGTGTTTGCCGGTAAACACTGTACCTGCCCCTCGTCCGAAAGGAGATGTACATATGCGAAAAACCGCGGTTTTTTCCGGCTGTCTCCTCGCTTTGCTCTTGCTGGTAATGGGGGCGGACGCCTGCCTGCTGCCGCGTAAGGGCAAAGAACCCGAACGGGTCCTCGCCAAACCGGGGAATCTCCACTTGGAAATAAAAACGGACCGCCGGGTTTATACAGCCGGTGATCCAGTGGCCGTTTCGTTCCTGCTCTTAAATACCTCAACTGCGCCGGCGCGATTGACCTTCAATACCGGGCAGATCTTTGATCTGGTCCTTTCCCATAAGGGACAAGCGGTCTGGAGATGGTCGGCGGATAAGTTCTTCACCCAAGCCATCCAAGAAAAAACACTGGCCCCGCAAGAATTCATCTTTGAAGTCCTTCTGCTCACCCCGGAAACAACTTCGCGCCTGGCTGCGGGCGAGTACGAACTGGAAGTCGAGATCACTGCTGTGCAGCTCCGGAGCTTAAGCAAATCCGTTCCCTTGCAATTCCGGGAGAAATAATCTCCGGCGGCCACCGTTGAGGCGGCGGTTGGTATTACATAGGCCGGCAGGCCTGTATTGGAAGGTTTTTTTATCATACGTGCCAAGCTAAAGGTGTTCAAAGCCGGTCCTGGGTGATCTTATACTTCTTCCCTTCAATCTCCAACAGGGCGTAGGAAGAACCACCCCAATGGGAGGCAGAGCCGGGGTTGAGGAGCGTCAGTCCCCTCTTCTCCACCAGTTCTTCCCGGTGGGTGTGGCCAAAAAGGGCGAGGCCGGCATTTTCCTTCCGGGCGGCGCGGGCCAGGAGTTCCAGGCCGGCGCGGACGCCAAGGCTGTGACCGTGGTTCATATAAACCCTGACTCCCTCCAATTGGAGAGAGAGCTCATCCGGGAAAGCCCCGCGCGGGTCGTTGTTCCCGTTGACCGCTTCCACCCGGATCCCGGTCATCCTCTGCAGGAGCATGGCGTCAAGGGCGCCGTCCCCCAAATGGACCAGGAGATCCAAGGTTTTTTCCCCGTCCTGCCCGCCTTTTCTTTCCCGCTCATAGATCCGCCGGAGCGTGGAAAAATCACCATGGGAATCGCTGACCACCAAGACTCGCATCATCTTGCATCCCCCCGCCTGTCGCCGGGCCAAGCTGAAAAAGACAGGCTTGTCCTTTTGCCGGGCCGGCGGAAAAGCCCATTTTCGTTAGGGAACCAATGGGCGATTTCGTCATGCTCTTTCATGATCATTCCCTTCAGGTTATCCATATCCGCTTTACCCGCCCAGGAACCAGACGGCGATGGCAAAATAGATGAGAAGCCCGGTGGCATCGGCAATGGAAGTGATCAAGGGGCTGCTGGCCACGGCCGGATCCAGGCCCAGCCTGAGCAGGATAAAGGGAAGCCCCACTCCCATAATATTCGAGACCACAACAACCGCGACCATCGCCAGGCCGACCACCACCCCGATCTGGTATCCCCCCTGGAAAAGGCCGAAAAGGCCGCCGGCCAGGCCCATGGTCAGCCCCAGGGCCAACCCGACCAGCAATTCCTTGGCCAAAACCCGGAACCATTGCGCAAGTTTGACGTCGCCTGTAGCCAGGGCCCTCACCATCAAAGTGGCGGACTGGGAGCCCGCATTGCCGCCGCTGGCGATGAGCAGCGGGATGAAAAAAGTCAAGACCATGGCGGAGGCCAGCACTTCCTCGTAGATCGAGATGACGGTGGATGAAACCAGGTTAATCAGGATGAGAGCAAGCAGCCACACAATGCGTTTCCGGTACAGGGGCCAGACCCCGGTTTCCCGGTAGCCGCTCCTTAACGGCGTTACCGCCGCAGTCTTGTGGAAGTCTTCCGTAACCTCTTCTTCCGCCACATCCAGCACGTCGTCAATGGTGACAATCCCCAGCAAAACACCGGCCGAGTCCACTACCGGCAATACGCTGAGGCCGTGGCGGTGCATCACCCGGACGGCCTCTTCCCGGTCTTCCATGGCGGAAATTGTGACGTAAGAATGGTTCATCAACTGTTCCACCCTGTCGGTGGGCTGGGCCAGGATAAAACGGCGCAGTTCCAAAGCGTCCAACAGCTTCCACGAGGAGTCTGTGACGTAGACCACATTAATCGTTTCGCTGTCTTTCCCCTTGCGGCGGATATGCTCTATGGCCTGCGCCACGGTCCATCCCGGCCGCACGGCCACATAATCAGGGGTCATCAACCGGCCGACGCTCTCTTCAGGGTACCCCAGCAATTGCCGGGCTTGAATCAGATCCGCCGGGGACAAATAATTCAGGAGCCTCTGGGTGACCTGCCCCGGCAGTTCGGCCAGGAACTGCGTGCGGTCGTCGGGTTTCATATCCGCCAGTAACCGGCGCATTTCCTCACTGGTGAGCTCCCCGGCCAGCGCATCCTGGTGTTCCCCGTCCAGGTAGGTAAAGGCCTCCGAAGAGAGTTCCCGCGGCAGCAGGCGGAAGACCAGGATCCGGTCGGTTTTATCCAGCTCCAGCAGGAGATCGGCGATCTCCGGCGGCCGCATGCGGGCCACTTCCTTCCGGAGCACCGGCCAGTTCCTCTCCTCGACCAGCTTCTTGATTTCCGCTAGGGGCAACAGCTTCCGGTTCATTATTCTTCCCGTACCTTTCTCGCCGGGCCGCAGCAGGCCGGAGAGCAAAGCCGGCACCGGCGGAGTATGGCCTGCAAAGTCCGGACCTGGCGGCCGCTTAAGAGGTAAACCGCCTCTTCTGCTGTGATGATCCCCTGTTGCAGCCAGGTATAGATCCGGCGTAAACTAGGCCTCGATTCTCTTTGCATGCCTCTTTCTCCCCTTGTTCCGATAATTCTTACAGGTCTTTTAGTATAATATCATGCCTGGTTTTTATTTTATACATCCCATGCCCTTATCCTCCCAGCCAGGCAAGGAGAAGAAAGACCGTCCCCACGGCGGTGACCACCGGCAAAATCAAACCCCCCCGGAACCAGGCGATTACCATGGCTGTCGCCAGCCCGGCCAGGGAGATCCAGGGATGGCCGGGGATCGCCTCAATCACCCCGGGAACAATCAGGGCCCCCAATGCCGTGTAAGGGATAAAGGCGAGAAACCGCTTGAAGGCCGCCGGCAGCGGGCGCCCGGTCAGGAGCAGGAAGGGCAGAAGGCGCGGTATATATGTGACAACCGCCATCCCGGCGATTAAGAGCAACTCCGGCATGGGTTATTCCTCCTTTTCCTCTCCGTAAAAATAACTGCCGGCGGCCGCAGCCAAGACAATGGCCAGGATCAGGTTCCACCCGGCCGAAAAGAGCTGGAGCTTGCCAAGGAGTGTGTGGAAGATCCCGGCCCCGGCAGCCAAGAAAAGAGCGGGCCGGCTCTTCTTCAACTCCGGCGTCAGGATTGCGGCAAACATGGCATAGAGGGCAATCCCCATGCTGGCGCGGGCCTCCGCCGGCAGAGCGGCGCCCAGGAGAAAGCCAGTCACTGTCCCTGCCAGCCAACCGCTGTAGGCCGTAACCTCCAAAGCAATAAGGAAAAGCGGGGTCAGCCTCCCTTTTCTCGTCACCGCCAAGGCAAAGGTCTCGTCGGTCACGCCAAAGGCCGCGAAAAATGGCAGCAGTCTTGCCGGACCCGGCCTTCCGGACCGGTCAACCTCCGGGGTCTCTCCTTGTTCTTCCCCGGACTTTCCCGGTTCTTCCCGGGTCTTTTCCGGTTCTCCCCCGGCCTTTTCCGGTCCGTTCTCCCGCATCCGGGCGGCCAGGACGGTACTCATCACCAGGTGCCTGCTGTTCACCAGGAAAGTGGCGAGGATGATCTCACCGGCCGCCACCCCGGCCTGCAAGAGGTTCAAGGCCATAAACTGGCTGGCGCCGGCAAAGACCAGGGCGGAAAAGAGAAAGGCTTCCAGGAGGGAGATCCCGCCGGCTTTGGCCAGCAGGCCAAAGGGGATTGAGGCGGAAAAATAGCCGATCAAAACCGGCAGGCCGAGGCGGATCCCCTCCCTTGCCTCTTGCCGGTTTCTTTCTCCTAGTTTTGCCTTGCCCGGGGCTGCCTCCCCTTCCTGTTTGCTCCTTCTCCTTACTTTCACAGTTTATCTCCTAGTCTGTTTTTCCCTTTGACTGTTTTTCATTCAAATCTGCTAAAAGCTCTTCGATGTACCGCCGTTCAACTGTAGCTATTCCGGGGCTGGTCTCGTTTTCCCAGCCGTGGTAGTCGGAGCCGCCGGTCATAAAAAGGTCATACTTGCGTGCCAGGGTGCTGAGAACAGCAACCATCTCCGGGGTATGGGCCGGGTAAAAGACCTCGATCCCCTCCAGCCCGGCGGCGCACAACTCCCCGATCAGCCCGTGAAATTCATCCAGCCGCCCCGGATGGGCCAATACCGGATGGCCACCCGCCTGTTTCACCAGATCAATCATTTCCAGGGTGGGAAATTCCCGGTGCGGGACATAAGCCAGGCCTCCCGGACCCAAATAATGGTTAAAGGCCGCCTTCTCCGGGTCTTCTCCGATAATCCTCTTTATTTTCATGGCACGGTAAATGTGAACGCGCCCGACAAACCCCCCGCCGCCCTTGGCAACTTCCTCCCACTCCAGGGGAATCCCGGCTTTTTGCAACCGTTCGACGATCTCCCGGGCCCGTTCATTCCTGGCGGTAACAACCTGCGCCAACGCCCTCCGGAGGGCCGGATGGCGCCAATCTATGCAGTACCCCAGGATATGGAGTTCCCTCCCCTGATACTGGCTGGTGAGTTCCACCCCGGGGATGGCAATAATCCCTTCGGTTGCCAGGAAGGTCTCCAGCCCGTCAACGGAGTCGTGATCGGTTAATGCCGCTCCGGCCAGGCCCGCTTGTTTGCATTTTTCCCCCAATTCTTCAGGGGGCAAGCGCCCATCAGAGTGCAGGGAATGCATATGCAGATCAAAACGGCCCATTCTTGCCTGCCACCTTAATCCAGTTCTTCCACCACCGCCCCGAGGGAAGTCAAGTCGGTAAAGAAGGAGGGGTAAGATTTTTTCACGTGCTCCGCACCGCTAATGACCAGCCCTTCCCTGGTGCGGAGGGCGAGGATGGAAAAGGCCATCACCAGCCGGTGGTCCTGGTGGGCGTCGATCTCCACGCCCCCCCGGTAACCGCCGGGGTTCCCGGTGATCCAGAATTCATCCTGCCCCTCTTTTACTTCAACCCCGACCTTCCTGAGTTCACGGGCAAAATCGCCGATACGGTCCGATTCCTTCCAGCGGAGGTTACCCACCCCGTAAAATCTGCTGGTTCCCTCGGCAAGGGCGGCGGCGGCCGCCATGGCCAGGACCGCATCGATCGCATCCGCCCCGTAAAAATCTACAGCCTGCAGCGGACGGCCGCCCCGGAGCTCCACCCCCCGGCCGGTACGGCGGAGTTCCACGCCCATCTTCTCCAAATGGGCCAAGGCCGCCTTTTCCCCCTGCCGGTCTTCGGCTACCAGGTTGGTGAGAATAACCCGGGAGGACAAAACAGCAGCAGCGGCGGCAAGCGCAGCGGCCGCCGGGTAGTCGCCGGGCACCCGGTAAGAACCGGGGCGGTACCGGCCCGCCGGGACCGTAAAGACCAGGCGTTCCCAATCGGCCTGCGGCGTAACCCCGCCTTCGGCCATTACCTGCAAAGTGGTGGCCAGCGGCGGGGGCGAGGAAAGGCCGTGGCTGATCCGGATCGTTAACCCGCCCAGGAGGGGCGCGACGAACAAAAGGGCGGTGGCGTACTGGGAGCTTACTTTCCCGGAGACGGTTACCTCGCGCCGGGCCAAGGGACGGTCGCCCTTGACGGTGATGGGGAGCCGCCCGTCCCGGTCCGTTACTTCCGCGCCCAAAGCCCGCAAGGCGGCAAGGAGGTCGTGCTGGGGCCTTTTCCCCAGGGAATCCGGGTAGGAGTTGATAAAGGTTACCTCCGGCAAGAAAAGGCCCAAGGCCAGGAGGAGCCGGAGGATCAGCCCGCCGTTGCCGGGGTCCAGTTCTTTGACCGGCCGGGGCTTTGCGCCAAAGCCCCTGATCACCAGGACCCGGTCGTTTCCCTCTTCCCCCGCCGTCTCTTCCCGGACGACGGCGCCCAACTCCCGGCAGGCGGCAAGCAAGGCCCGGGCGTCATCATTGTCCGCCGGGTTCAGCACCCGGCTCTCCCCTTCCGTCAGGGCGGAGAGCCAAAGATACCTGGAGGTATAGTTTTTGGAAGGCGGCGCGGCAACCTCCCCTTTCAAATGAGTTGCCGGCTTGACCAGTACTTTCATCCTTTCCGCCCTCCTCCCCTCTCCTGGACTTGATAACCCTCTGCCCGCAGGATCCGGACGGCCTCCGCCAGCGCCGGGGCATTTTCAAAGGCCAGGCGGAGGGTACCCCCTTCGCCCTCGCGGATCCGCAGGATCTCAATGTCCTTAATATTCAGTTCAGCAGCGGCCAAAAGACTAACCACACCGGCAATGGCCCCCGGCCGGTCCTCAATCACCACCACCAGTTCGTGGAGGAGGGTGAGGAACCCCTTATGCTTGACCGGCAGTTCTTCCCGGGCCCGGGCCGCGGCAGCCAACCGGTTTTCCAGCCGCCCCGGCTGGTCGCCTGCGATCTCCTCCTGGAAAGCCCGGAGTTCATCAAGGAAAACCTTTAAGACTTCCAGCAGGGGCTCGCGGTTGGAACGGAAGATCTCCCGCCATAAGGCCGGGGAACCCAGGGCAATCCGGGTGGAGTCCCGGAAACCCCCGGCAGCCAGGGACAAAGTGCCGGGCTGTTCCCGCTCCAGCCGGCAGGCGGTGTTAACCAGCGCGGCGGCGGTCAGGTGCGGCAGGTGACTGACGGCCGCCACCATCAGGTCATGTTCCTCAGGCCGGAGAAAATAAGGGATCCCGCCGACAAGCCTCACCAAGCGGAGAAGGCTTTCCCGGACTTCGGCCGGGGTCTCTTCCGCCGGGGTCAACAGGTAAACCGCATTTTGAAAGAGAAAGGGGTCGGCCGCGGCAATCCCGGAGGCCTCCATCCCCGCCATCGGGTGACCGCCGACATAGTAAACACCAGGCGGCAGGAGCGGGGGAACGGTCGCTGCCAGGCGGGCTTTGGTGGAAGCGACATCAGTGAGGATCGCCCCTTCTTTGAGGACAGGGCCGATCCTCGCCGCTATTTCCGGGATGCGCTCCACCGGTACCGCCAGGATCACCAGATCCGCCCCGGCGACCGCCGTCTCCGGATCGGGCGCCTGTTTATGAATGGCCCGGCGGGCCAGGGCTTCCCGGCCCGCTTCCGGCGAAAGATCGTACCCCGCAACCTCTTCCACGCTGCCGGACCGGCAAAGGCTCATCCCCAGCGAGCCGCCGATCAGGCCCAAACCGATGATACTCACCTTTTTGAAGCTCATAGTTCTTTCCCCACCGCCCGGGCCAGCGGTTCCAGCCCTTGGCGCAGGGCGGCGAATTCCGCCGGTGTCAATGATTGGGGGCCGTCGGAGAGCGCCTTCTCCGGGCAGGGATGCACCTCGACCATGAGCCCGTCGGCCCCGGCGGCCAACGCCGCACAAGCCAGGGGGAATACCAAATCTCTCCTGCCCGCGGCATGGCTGGGGTCAACAATCACCGGCAGGTGACTTAAGTTCTTGACCAGGGGCACGGCGCTGACATCCAGCGTATTCCGGGTGGCCGTTTCGAAGGTCCGGATCCCCCGCTCGCAGAGGATCACCTGGAAGTTGCCTTCCTTCATAATGTATTCCGCCGCCATCAACCATTCCTCAACCAGCGCTGCCGGGCCCCGTTTCAAGATGACCGGTTTTTGCGCCTGGCCAACGGCGGAGAGGAGGATGAAATTCTGCATATTCCTGGCGCCGATCTGCAACACATCCGAGTATTCGGCGACCAGTTCCACCTCCTGCGGGCTGACCACCTCCGTCACCACCGGCAGGCCCGTCTCTTCCCTGGCCTCTTTCAGTAGTTCCAGGCCTTCCTTGGCCAGGCCCTGGAAGGAATAGGGCGATGTCCTGGGTTTAAAGGCGCCGCCCCGCAACATCCGGGCGCCCAGCCGCTTCAGTTCCCGTGCCACCGTCAGCAGTTGATCGCGGTTTTCCACCGCACAGGGGCCGGCGATCAGCGGCACCTTCCCGCCGCCAAAGGTGACCGGCCCGGCCTGGACCAGCGTGGGCTCTTCTTTAAAATCCCGGCTGGCCAGTTTGTAAGGTTTCAGGATCGGCACCACTTTTTCCACGCCGGCCATTGCCGCGATGGTCTCCAGGACCTCCGGGGTTTTTTCCCCGATGGCGCCGATAATTACCCGTTCTACTCCCTTGGAAAGATGAATCCCAAAACCCAACTCCTGTAACCGGCTTTGCACCATTTCCAGTTCGCGCCTGCCGGCTGTAGGCGCCATGACAACAATCATTACTAATCATCCTTTCTACCATACTACCTTATTTTTTATTTCCCGGTTCCGGCGCGCCGGAGGGCTGCGCCTGGCGGGGGCTCCGGGAGACCGGAGCCTGGGAAGACGGCCCTGGGCATGCTTGGCGAGGGGGGAAGGAAAACCGGGGCAAGCCGCAGGAGGCGGCGCGGTGGCTTCCGGGACATGGAGGTCCCGTAAGCCATGTACCCTGTTTTCCTTCCCGCCGAGCCTTAGCAGCCCGGCCGGATTCCTTGGTTCCGGTTTCTTGGAGTCCCCGCCAGTTTCGAGCACCGCCCGCACCGGGCACCGACGTAACCGGGTTTATCAACCCACCTCAGCGAGGACTTCCCGCAACGCCTGGAGGAACCGGGCGTTTTCTTCTTCCGTCCCTACCGTAACCCGGAAATGCTTGGGAAGGCCAAAGATATCCGCCGGACGGATGATAACCCCCTTCTGCAAGAGCCGGGGGTAAAGCTCCCGGCAGGGATAGGGCGTGGAAAAGAGGATGAAATTCGCGGCGCTGGGGAGGTACTCCAAGCCCATTTCCTCCAGGCCCCGGTTAATTTGGTCCATTCCTGCCCGCACCATTGCCCGGCTCTTCTCCAGAAACTCCTCGTCGGCCAAAGCCGCCCGCGCGGCGATCTGGGCCATCAGGTTGACATTGAACGGTTCCCGCACCCGGTTGATATAGGCCACCAGTTCCGGGTCGCCCACGCCGTACCCCACGCGCAAGCCGGCCAGGCCGTAGATCTTGGAGAAGGTCCTGAGGACCAGCAGTTTCTTCCCGCTCCCCAAATACTCCAGGCCGTCGGGGTACTCCGGATCCTCCACATATTCCCGGTACGCCTGGTCAACAACGATTAAAACGTTCTCGGGAACCTGCTCAAGGAACTCTTCCCATTCGGCCCTGGTCTTCATCCCGCCCGTCGGGTTGTTGGGGTTGCAAACGAAAACCGCCTTTGTTTTTTGGGTTATCGCCGCCGCCATCCGTTCCAGGTCATGCTCCAGGCCTTCCGCGGCTTTCACCTCCACCAGGCTGGCGCCCATCAGGCGGGCGGCATAGGCGTACTCCCCAAAGGTCGGCGCGGCCACCACCACTTCATCGCCGGGGCGGAAGAAGGCCTCCGCCAGCAGTTTGATGACCTCGTCCGAGCCGTTCCCGATAATAAGTTGTTCAGGGGAAACGCCCAAATGTTTGCTGAGATCTTCTTTTAACCGCACGCAGCCCCCGTCCGGGTAGATATGTATCCCGGCTGCAGCCGCCTGCATCGCCCCAATTGCACTGGGTGCGGGCCCCAACGGGTTTTCATTGGAAGCCAGTTTGACGACGTTGGTAATCCCCAGTTCCCTCTCGACTTCCTCAATGGGTTTCCCCGGGACATAGGGTTTGATTGCTAAAATCTCCTTGCGTATTAACTCCTCGTACTTCACTGCTGTCTCTTTCACCTCCTAACCGGCTAATCCGGTTTCTTTCCCTCCATGCTTTCTTCCAGGCAGCCGTGCTTCCATACTCCCTCTTCCCAAATCACCTCCACGGCCTCGCCGTTCCCGGGCGCCGGGCGGTCCCATTGCAAACAGGCGGTGAAAAAAGCCCGTAAAAACGCACCATGGGATACCACCACCACCCGGTGGCCGGAAAAAAGCGCCGCCAGGGTGTTAAGGGTGGTTTTTGCCCTCTCCGCCAACGCGGGGAGGGGTTCCACCCCCGGCAGGTTCAGGTCTTTCTTTGGAAACCAGCCTGGAAAGGCTTGCCGGATCTCCTCTGCGGTCAACCCTTCCAGCGGGCCCAAACCCCGCTCCCGCAGGCCGCTGTAGAGCAGTACCGGCAACTGCAGCCGCCTGCCGATAATCTCCGCGGTCTCTTTTGCCCGAAGTAGATCACTGGCCACCACCGCCTCCCACTCGCCGCTTTGCAGGAGAGCTGCGACCGCCTCCGCCTGCTCCCGCCCCTCCTCCGTCAAGGGGAGGTCCTGCTGTCCCTGGCACCTGTTCTCCAGGTTCCACGCGGTGCAGCCGTGGCGGACCAGGCAGAGTTCAGTCCGTCTCCCGGACCCGGTCGGGGCGGAGGGACTTTGCCCCGTGCAGGTAGACATGGTTTATCTCCTCCAGCGGGCAATCGGTGTAGACATGGAGCAGAACACGGATACAGAACCGCGGCGCCCCGGAGACCTCCGCTTCCACTGCGCCCAGGGCCGGTACCCAGTCCAGTCCCTGCCGGCGCAGGGCTTCAGCGGGGAAAGCCCGGTTCAGGTCGGGAGTGACGGTGAAAAACGCGCTGACAATCGCCGCCGGTGCGAATTTGTTCCGGGCAAAGATCTCCTCCAGCAGTTCACCAGTGGCGGAAAGGATCGCCTCCCGCTCGTTGGCTGCTGCCGTCGTCGCCCCCCGGACCCCGATCAGCCTCATCATCCTGCTCCTTTCAGGCAATGGCCCGGTGCCCCATGCCCACAGCCACCTCGTCCAGGTGCAACAGGCCAATCCCGCAAAAAACCGCGACGCTGACGTGCTCGCCCCGGCGGGCCAGGCCAATCTTCCCGCCGATACTCAAACCCAGGGCTTTGGGGAGGACCTGGAGAAATGCCTCGTGGGTGGCGCCGGCCACCGCCCCCTCTTCGGAATGGGCGTCCCTGATTAAAAACTCCCGTTTACCGGCGACCACTGCCCGCTCAATAATGGTCTTCACCGCACTGAGGGCATCGCCGCCGTAATCCACCGCCGCCGCACGAATCCCTTCCTCTCTTAGTTTTTCCTTGAGGGCATTCTCTTCCTCCCTGGAGGCGGTCATTGCCATCAGCAAGGCCGCCCGGGCCACCTGTTTGCTGTTGCTTTCCATTCCGACACCCCCTGATAAAAAATAAAAACGCTCCCCGGAGCGTTTTGCCGGTATTATATGGTTTTACCGCCCTACCGTCCTACCGGGTTCAATAACGCCTGCGCGGCTGTTGCCTGCCGCGCACGCCATCGCGACAAGCTTTATTTATACTACAAAATAACACATATTTTTCTTTTTGACAAGTCCCCGCAGCGTTTTTTACCCCCGCGGAAAACCCTTGCCGGGGGAGCGCCGGACGCAAATTATCCCTGCTTTTGCCGGAGGTATCCCCGGCGGTTTCCCGGCGCTTTCTTTAGGGTTTAGGCGGGTCCGGTGTTATAGAATGCTTCTTGGCCTTCGCACCCGCAGGCGGCCAGTCCCGGGCGCGCCCGCCCGAGTAAATGGCGGATCGCCGGGAGCATCCGGCGGGCCGCTTCTTCCCCGGCGGCAATGCAATCGGCGGCCCGGGAGAAATGGCCGGTACCCACATGCCCGACACGGGGGGTGAGGACCAGATCGGCCTGGGCCACCTGGGCCTCGGTGAGGCGGGCCCCCATAATCTCCACAGTTTTCATTAAAACCTCAAAGATATTCCCTGGGGGCAAGGGCGGTGGATCGTACGAGACGTTGACCGCAATTACCAGATCCGCCCCCATCTGCCGGGCGATCCCCGCCGGGACGCCGGCGACCACGCCCCCGTCCACCAGCAGGTACTTCCCGTACTCGACCGGGGTGAAAACCCCGGGAATGGAGATGGAGGCGCGGAGTGCCGGTTCGAGGCTCCCCTCTTTAAAAACAACCTCGGTACCGGTCAAAAGATCGGTGGCCACCACCCAGACCGGGGGTTTGAGCTCCTCCAGCCTCTTCTTTTTCGTTAAAAGGCGGAGAACGGCCATGACTCTTTCCCCGTTGATCAAGCCCATCCGGGGAAAACGGAAATCCCAGAGCCGTTCCCAGGACAAGGAGGCGGCCACCCGGGAAAGGTAGTCCAGCCTCCCCCCGGCGGCGTAAGCAGCGGCCACCACCGCGCCCATGCTCGTACCGACCAAACCGCTGACGGGGATCTGCTCTTCTTCCAAAACCCGCAGGACGCCTAAGTGCGCCAGGCCCCGGGCGCCCCCGCCCCCTAAAGCCCAGACAACCCGTGGCAATTGCGGCACAACCATCCCTCCAGACAGGGAAAACCGGAATTTCCCCACGTAAACCGCAGTCTATTATATGCTCCGGGGGCGTGTCCTGACATTAACCGGCCCTTGCCAGCGCAATCACTTCTTCGATCCTTTTTACCGGAATGACCTCGGGTTCCCGCATCCCGGCGAAGGCTTCCTGCCAGTTTTCCGCGGGGATTAGCACCTTCTCCACCCCGGCCTCCCGGGCCGCCTCGATCTTGGCCAAAACACCCCCCACCGGCATCACATGTCCCAGGATGGAGACTTCCCCGGTCATTGCCACCCGGTTATCCACCGGCTCCTCGGTGATGGCGGAATAGATCGCGGTCACCAGCGTCACCCCGGCCGACGGGCCGTCCAGCGGCACGGCGCCGGGGAAATTGATATGTAGGTCGTAATTATTGCATTCAATATGAAGGTGCTTTCTCAGGACGGTCAGGACATTCTCCAGCGACCCCCGGGCCATACTTTTCCGCCGCACCGTGCGCCCGTACTCGCCCATCTCCTCCTCTTCAATCATGCCTGTGGCAATAACCCGGCCTTTACCCTCGCCAACGAAAATGGCGGCCACTTCCACCTCGACCAGCGCCCCGGTGCCGGGCCCGTAAACCGCCAGCCCGTTGGCATACCCCACCTGCGGCCGGGGCGGTATCTTCTTCTCCAGCCGCGGGCTGTACTGCCCGCTGCTGGCCACCCATTCGATCTCCTTTTTCGCAATCACCTTTTTTCCCTCGGTAAAGGCAATTCCGGCGGCGATCTGGAGCATATTCACGGCATCGCGGCCGTTGGCCGCATATTTCACCAGGACCTCCATGCCGCCTTCCTCCATGGTAAAACCGATCTTTTCTAAAGCGTTGGCGGCGATCACCTGTATTTCCCGGGCGGAAAGGGGCCGGAAAAAAATCTCCACACAACGGGAGCGGATCGCCGGCGGGATCTCCTCCGGCAGCCGGGTGGTGGCTCCCACCAAACGGAAATCGGCAGGCAGGCCCCTTTGGAAAATCTCATGGATATGACTGGGGATATTGCTGTCTTCAGAGTTGTAATAGGCGCTTTCCAGGAAGACTTTCCGGTCTTCCAAGACCTTCAGGAGTTTATTCATCTGCACCGGGTGAAGTTCGCCGATCTCGTCAATAAAGAGGATTCCCCCGTGGGCCTTGGTGACCGCCCCCGGTTTGGGCTGGGGGATCCCGGCCATCCCCAAAGGCCCGGCCCCCTGGTAGATGGGGTCATGAACCGAACCGATGAGCGGGTCGGCGATGCCCCGGTCGTCAAAACGGGCGGTGGTGGCGTCCAACTCCACAAACTTTGCTTCCTCGGTAAATGGGGAGAGGGGGTTCTTCTTGGCTTCCTCCAGGACCACGCGGGCTGCGGCCGTCTTCCCGACTCCGGGCGGCCCGTAGATCAAAACATGCTGGGGATTAGGCCCGCAAAGGGCGGCGCGTAAGGCCTTCAAGCCATCCTCCTGCCCGACAATCTCCGTAAAACTCGCCGGACGGGTCTTCTCCGCCAGCGGCTCGGTCAGGGAGATACTACGCAGGCGCTGCAGGCGCTCCATCTCTTTTTTGCTCTCCTTCTCTACCGCCGTCCTGTTACTCTGCTGGCTCCGGAGTAAATTCCAGAAGTACATCCCAATAACCACGGCAAAAAAAAGGTTAATCAAACCCAGGATATTCGTAGCAAAATCCATTCCTCCGCCCCTCCTCTCTTCCGGTATATTATCCCTCAAACCCCTGCCGCCTATCCACTTGCCCTTGCCCGCCGGTATGCGTGGAAAAATGCGCGCAAAAAAAGAACCCGCCTTTGCGGGTTCCTATGCCAGAAATTAGTCGCTTTCCTCAGAGATTATGGACTCCTTAAGCAGTCTCTTCCTTCTTCTTTTTCCGCGATTCCGAACTGGTGGTAAGAAGGGGGGCTTTATGCTCCTCAACCATTTCCTTGGTGACCACGCATTTCTTAACATCGGTCCTGGACGGGATCTCATACATCAACTCCAGCAAGAGGGTTTCGATGATCGCCCGCAGCCCGCGCGCGCCGGTATTGCGCAAAATGGCAAGCTTGGCGATGGCCCGCAGGGCGTCGGGGGTAAACTCCAATTCCACCCCGTCCAGCTCCATGATCTTCTTGTACTGCTTCACCAGGGCATTCTTGGGTTCGGTCAGGATCCGGATGAGGGCGTCCTCATCCAGGGCATCCAAGGCTACTACCACCGGCAGCCTGCCGATGAACTCCGGGATCAACCCGTATTTCAGCAGATCTTCCGGCATGACCTGGCGCAGAACCTCGCCGATGGATTTCCCCAGCCGGGGTTCGATATCCGCGCCAAACCCGATGGCCTTTTTCCCGACCCGCCGTTCGATGATCTTCTCCAGCCCGTCAAAGGCGCCACCGCAGATAAACAGGATGTTGGTGGTATCCAGCTGGATAAACTCCTGGTGCGGGTGTTTCCGCCCGCCCTGAGGCGGCACCGAGGCCACGGTTCCTTCGAGGATCTTCAGCAAAGCCTGTTGGACCCCTTCCCCGGAGACATCCCGGGTGATCGAGGGGTTCTCCGACTTACGGGCGATCTTGTCGACCTCGTCAATATAGACAATCCCCTTTTCCGCCTTTTCCACATCATAATCGGCGGCCTGGATCAGTTTGAGGAGGATATTCTCCACATCCTCACCGACATAACCGGCTTCCGTCAACGAGGTGGCATCGGCAATGGCAAAGGGAACATTCAGGATCTTGGCCAGGGTCTGCGCAAGCAAGGTTTTACCGCACCCGGTCGGCCCCAGGAGCAGGATATTGCTCTTTTGGAGCTCGATATCGTCAAAGTGCTCCTCGGATTTTATCCGCTTATAGTGGTTGTATACTGCCACCGACAGGGTCTTTTTTGCCTCTTCCTGCCCAATGACATACTGGTCCAAAATCGCCTTGATCTCTTTGGGTTTGGGGAGATTCCCCATGTCCAGGGAAACCTCGTCGTTCAGTTCCTCGTCAATAATTTCGTTGCAGAGTTCAATACATTCGTCGCAGATGTAGACACCGGGACCGGCGATTAGCTTTTTCACCTGTTCCTGGGCTTTCCCACAAAAAGAGCACTTTAACTGCCCTTTTTCATCGCCGAATTTAAACATCCCTCACCACCTCTTTCTCGAAGAATGAACTCCAAGGTTTTCCCTGATCGGGCCTATGCCCGCTGGTAAAAGATCTCATCAATAAGTCCGTATTTCTTGGCTTCCTCCGCACTCATCCAGAAGTTTCTATCCACATCCTTGCTTATTCTCTCCAATGGCTGGCCGGTATGCTTGGCAAGGAGATTATTGGTGATCTCGCGCAAATTAATGATCTCCCTCGCCTGGATCTCAATATCCGCAGCCTGCCCTTCCGCTCCGCCCAGCGGCTGGTGGATCATCACCCTGGAATTGGGCAGGGCGTACCTTTTTCCTTTCGTCCCCGCTGCCAGCAGCAGGGCGGCCATGCTGGCGGCGACCCCCATGCAAATCGTCGCCACTTTTGGCTTAATATACTGGATGGTATCGTAAAGGGCCAGCCCGGAATAGACTAACCCGCCGGGGCTGTTTATATAGATAGAAATATCTTTCTCCGGGTCTTCACTCTCCAAAAAAAGCAACTGGGCAATGACCAGGTTAGCCACGGCGTCGGTAATCGGACCGCCGATGAAAATAATCCGGTCCTTTAACAACCGGGAAAAAATATCATAAGCCCTTTCCCCACGATTCGTCTGCTCCACTACAATCGGAACGAGATTCATTTCTCCACCGCCTTTCCATTTTCTTTAGAAACCGGTTCTGCTTTTTCCACAAGAAAACGGATGGTCTTCTCTTTCAAAAGGTTGGTCCGGATCCCGTCGGTTAAAAGCTCTTCCTGCCTTTGACGGTCCCGTTTTGCTACCCTTTCCAAATGGGGTTGGAAGTACTCCTTCCGCCTATTAATTTCTTCCTCAGTAACTGTAATTCCTTCCTTGTCGGCAATAGAAAAGAGCACCAACTCGGTTTTGATTCTTTTCTCCGCTGTTGGGCGCAGTTCTTCCATAAACTCTTCTTTACTCTTCTTTGCTCCTTCAAGATACTGCTCTAATTTTATCCCCTGGTGGGCCAGATCATGCTCGAATTCGTGCAACAAGTGATCCATTTCCCGTTGGAGCAAAGTTTCGCTGATCGCGACTTCACTTCCGTCAACCACTTTTTCAACTACTGCGCGTTGGAAGGCTCTTTCCGCTTCAAGCTCCGCCTGGTTTTGCAGGCCCTTACGGATGGCCTCCCGCAACTCGGCAACGGTCTCTCCCAGCCCGAGGCTTTTGGCGAACTCATCGTCAACCGCCGGGAGTTCCCTGACCTTAATCTCCTGGAGTTTAACCTTGAAGACGCCTTTTTTCCCGGCCAAGTCCTGCCGGGCATCCTTCGGGAAACTCACCTTAATCTCTTTCTCTTCACCCACCTGCATCCCGGGGATTTCCTTTTCGAACTCCGGGAAGAACCGGCCGGCGCCGATCTCCAGCAAAAACCCTTGGGCCGCGCCACCGGGGAAGGGTTTCCCGTCGATATAGCCGTCAAAATCAATAACCACAAAATCCCCTTTTTCCGGCTTTTCTTTTTCCACGGTTACCAATTCCGCGTATTGCTGTTGCAGGCGGCCGATCTCTTCCTCCACCCGTTCATCGGTAATCTGGACGGCCTCTTTTTCCACCTGCAAACCCTTATACTCCCCCAATTTCACTTCGGGTAGTACTTCGACTTTGGCCTTGAAAACGAATTCCTTCTCTTCCTCCAGTTTTCCCTCGATTTCCAACTCGGGCTCGGTGACAGGGTGTAGTTTATGCTCTTCCAGGGCCTGGAGGTAGCCCCGGGAGACCAACCCCTCCATTGCTTCCTGGTAAATGAAGTCTTTGCCCACCCGTTGCTCTATAATATGCCGCGGGATCCGTCCCGGGCGAAAGCCGGGAATTGAAAGTTTATTCCCAATCTGCCTGAGGGCCGAGGCCACGGCGGCCTCCACCTCCTGCGGGCTGGCAATAACTTCTAAGGAAACCTGGTTGTTCTCCAGTCTGGTCAGGTTGGACTCCATCTCCGTTTCTCCCCCTGTCGCTACAATATATGAGATTCTTCTGCGGCTATTGCCCGCGGCCGGCTGGTTGTGGCCGGGGAATGAGGGCCGATAAAACCTTAAGTCTTATCGGCCTGCAAAAAAAGGAAAGTATTCCAAGGAAAATCTCGTTTAATTTTACCCTTAATAGCCCGTAGTGTCAAGGAAGAGACGCAAAATTTTACCACACTGATAAAAAACAGGCCCCTCAATGTGATAAAGGACCTTCCCGGCGTTTTTTTTGATTGGTGCGAGAGAGGGGACTTGAACCCCTACGGTTGCCCACCAGATCCTAAGTCTGGCGCGTCTGCCGGTTCCGCCACTCTCGCATTTTTTCTACGTTTATTATACCCCAACAGTATCCCGACGTCAACGCCTGCTTCAAAAAATTGCCAACCAGCCGCCCCCGTGACGCCCCGCGAAATCCCTTGCCCGCCGGCGGCCCGCCTTATCCCCCAGGCCCCTGGGGCGGGAAAGAAGGAAGGACGGCGAGGTTAAAAAGTTCATTAATTTTCTTTTACAAAAAAAAGAGCTGGAAAGCTCTTTCTCCGGCCATCTATAAAAAAGCTAGAACCGCTGCTTTCTCCGGGAAAAATACTCCGCTGCCTCCACGGCGGTCCTGGTGTTAAAGACATCCTTCCTTTCCAGCCAGCCCTTACGGGCCACCGGCAGGTGGCTCCTGGCCAAATCCAGTTCGTGCGGGCTGTGGGCGTCCGGGTTGACAGCGATCAAGACCCCCATCTCCTTGGCTCGGCGGATCCAGGTCCAGTCTAAATCCAGGCGGTAGGGGTTGGCGTTAAATTCAATAACAACCCCCTTCTCCGCGGCCTTGGCCAGCACCGCTTCCAGGTCCACCTCATAGGGGGGCCTTTCCAAAAGGAGCCGGCCGGTGGGGTGGCCAAGCATGGTTAGGTACGGGTTTTCCATGGCCTTGAGGATCCGTTTGGTCATCGCATCCCTGTCCATGCTGAAATGGGAGTGGACCGAGCCGATGACAAAATCCAACTCCCTCAACACTTCAGGGGTGTAATCCAATTCCCCCGAAGGAAGGATCTCCACTTCAATCCCTTTAAAAATCTTAAAATCTATCCCCCGTTCCCGGTACTCCCGGTTTAAAGCGTCAATCTCCCGGCCCTGCGCGGCCAGTTCCTCTTCGCTTAAGCCGCCGGCATAGAAAGCGCTCCGGCTGTGGTCGGCCATGCCAAGGTACTGGTAACCGGCGGCGGCAGCCGCCTCCGCCATCTGGGCCAAAGGCGTACCGCCGTCACTGTAGTTGCTGTGGACATGGAAAACACCGCGGATTTCCCCGGCCTCGACCAGGTCCGGCAGTTGCTTCCCGGCGGCCGCCTCAATCTCACCCCGGTTCTCCCGGAGCTCCGGCGGGATCCACAGGAGCCCCAATTGCCGGTAAACCTCCGCCTCATCCCGGCAGGAAAGCCGCTCCTTACCGCGGAAGATCCCGGATTTATTCACCTCGTATCCCATTTCTTTGGCCAGCCGGGAAAGGGCAATATTATGCTCCCTGCTGCCGGTGAAATACAAAAGGGCAAAGGGGAACTCCTCCTCGCCCACCACCTGCAGGTCCACGTTAAGGCCATTCCGTAACAGCACCGAAATTTTGGCCTCACCGCTGCCGGTCACCCTTTCCACCTGGGGCAGACCGGCAAGAAACGCCATTGTCCCGCGGGGGTCACCGGTCGCGGCGACCAGGTTGGCATCCTTCACCACCGGTGTAGACCGGCGCAGGCTGCCGGCGACCTCCACCCGGGAGACCGCCGGGTAACCGGCCAGTTCTTCTCGTAATTCCAGGGCGGAAGCCATCGCCTCCCCCCATAAAAACCGGCCCCGGTGTTCCTTGACAAATTTTACGCCGGCGCAGATCTTCTCCTGGGTCCGCGCACCGAACCCCGGGAGCGTCAGCAACCGGTCCTTGGCGCAGGCCTCCTCCAGATCTTCCAGGGAGGAGATCTTCAACACCGTATAGAGCTGGTTTATTCTTTTTGGCCCCAGCCCCGGGATGCGGAGGAACTCAAGAAGACCGGGTGGCGTGGTGTTCTTCAGGTTTTCATAGAACTCTATCTTCCCGGTCTGCGCCCACTCATGGATCTTTTTGACGATCGCCTCCCCGAACCCCGGCACCTCATGGAGCCGTTCCTCTTTTACCAGCTTCTCCAGATCTTCCCCGAGGTTCTCCACGGTGCGGGCGGCATTGTAGTAAGCCCTTGCTTTGAAGGGGTTTTCCCCTTTGAGCTCCAAAAGGAGCCCGGTTTCATTGAAAATCCGGGCCAGTTCATGCCGGTCCATCATAATCAATCCTCTCGTTGCTGGTTGCTCGTCGCTCGTTAGTTCGTTCTTTGTTTTGGTGTGTGGTTCGTTGCTGGTTGCTCGTTGGTTTCAAAGACCGACGTCGACTTTGCACCGGTGCTTAATAATTGCCAGCAGCCATTCTCTTTCCCCGGGCACATTCTCCCGCAACCTGGCCGCGGCCACCGGTAGGATCCACCTTTCCATCTCCCCGGCGGTGGCTTTGGAAAGCCGGAGATATTCGGATAGATAGGCATTATAAACAATCTGTTTAACTTTCCGTGCTGCCAGTAAAAACCATTTGGTAACTCCCTCCGGCATAAAAGGAGATTGCAGCATTAAACAGGTTCTGGCCACATCCCCAAGGGGGTTGCCGCTATATGCGTTTGTCCAGTCAATTGCCATCAGTCCTAAACGCGGACTCCCCACTGGGTTTTTTGCTGAATTACCAGTGCACGGGCTTGTATCTGATCTCACCAGGATATTATCGGGATGAAAATCTCCATGACAGACATGGTGCATCCCGGTACCAATCTTCTCAACATACCCGCAGATATCCGCAGTACTTTTTTCCCCTAGAATCTCTTGTGCTTCTTTGATTGCTGAAAAAAACCGGTCTTTCTCTTTTGGTAATTTACCGTTCTCTTCCTTTGGGCGCGCGCAATGAATCCTGAAATGCAAAGCCGCCATTTCCCGGGCAAATCTCCCTATTTTCCATGGCTTTTCCTCCATATGACGGATTAATGACCGGCCAAAAATCCGTTGGTATATTATTCCTTTGCGCCCGTCGCAATCAATGACCCCATAGACCTTAGGAGCAGGAACCCCCGTTTCATAGACGGCCCGCCCCACATCCGCCTCATATTCGATAGGCCACTGGGGAAACCAACTGTAAAAGAGCTTCAGCACTTTATCGTTTCCCCAGGCAAACACCTCTGCTGTTCTGCCCTGGCCGAGCAAAGACCCTCTTTGCAGAGTAATATCTTTCTGCACCGGTTATAAAAAGCCTCCCTAATATAATATAGCTCCGTATATGCCCTTGCCTGTTCCCATAGGGCTTGTCTTATCCCCCAAGGCCAAAGAGGAGCAATAAAATATAGTAGAAAAGCGGGATAAAGATGGCAGGCAAGAGGTTCCCCACTTTAATCCGGGTTATCTTCAAAAGGTTCAAGCCGATGGCGAAGATCAGGATCCCGCCGACCAGCGACATCTGCTGGATTACGGTCCCGGTCAGAAACGGGCGCAACACCCCGGCGAGGAGGGTGATACTACCCTGGTAGACCAGGACCGGGAGGGCAGACAAGGCTACGCCCATCCCCATCCCGGCGGCAAAGATGACAGCAGTAACCCCGTCCAGAATGGATTTGGAGAAGAGGGTCGTTGCATCGCCAACCAGACCGTCCTCCAAAGCGCCGACAATCGCCATGGCCCCAACGCAATAAACCAGGCTGGCGGTGACGAAACCCTGGGCAAAGGTCCTCTCCGAACTGGCAAATTTCTTCTCAAACCATTGCCCGGCCTTCTCCAGGCCCGCCTCAATCTGCAACAGTTCGCCGGCGATCCCGCCAATGACCATGCTGGCGATCATCAACATCACATACTGCCTCTCCAGCCCGTTGCCGGCCACGATAAAAAGCCCCTGCAGGGCGCCGGAAAGCCCGATGAATAAAACTGCCAGGCCGACGCCTTGCATGATTATGCTCTTAATCCTTTCCGGGAGCCCGCCCCGGATCAACGACCCGGCGGCCGCCCCGGCGATAATTGCTATTGCATTAACAATTGTTCCGATCCCTATCATCTGCTTCTCCTTCTAACCGGAGAACCTGGCCGGTGCCGGCAGGCACGGCATTTTCCGGTGTATTTTTTTCGGTGCATTCCTTTTTCCTGGCTTTCCTGCCCAATCTTACTATTATTTTAGCATTACCCGGCAAAAAGTAAATAGTTCCCCGGTACCGCACGGGTGAATAATCACCTGCCCGCCGGAGAACTTCCGCCTCCTTTTGCCGGCGGCAGGGCCTCGCGGAGAACCGCCGGAGAACCACGGCAAAGCAGAAAATCCTGCTAAAAGAAGTACTTCAACAGCAATGTGAAGGACTGCCGGTAAGGAAGAAGGTTATTGAATTCCCCGTACTTTCCCCCGCCAATTTTTTGTATGTAAAAGCTTAAGGTGGAGTTCTGGGTGATTTCGTAGCCAATCTCCGCCAGCAACAGCCAGCTTGCGTAATTACTGAAGCGGGCGGTCTCCGGCTGAAAAGAGCAGACAACCATTGCGCCGGCGGAAAACCGCGAGTCTCTAATGGCATGTGCCGCCAAGGAGGCGCCCAGATAATACCGGAGGAGTCCGCGCCGGAGGAGCTCATCCCGGAGGTGGTTGCCGGGCGGTCCGGCCTGCCCGCTGTTTTTGAAATAATCAATAAAGGCCTCCTGTTCCTCACTATTGCATCCTTCCTGCCGGTAAAAGAGCTCCAGAACGAAACTCCAGTCCTCCCGGACAGTCTTCACGCCAACAACTGCAGAAAGGGGGTTTTTCTCCTGCATTTGGGTGATGAGCTATCAATTATCATTTTTCTCTTCCGGTATTACAAAATCTCTATTATGCTAATATAGCCCAACAAAAAGAATCTCTGGAATTTTCATACATATTTGGGTTAATTGATAATACCATACTTATTTTATAAAGTCAATAACATAATATAAAACTGGACGGTTCACCGGAATGGTCTCACCGTCCCCGGAAAAGCTTAATCAAGCCGGTATTGGCAGAAGCCTCGTTTGGCAGCGCACTCCCGTCCCAGTAGATACCGAAGGAATACTCGTGGTAGGCGTGGTAGGTATAACTCAGGTCATATTCATCCAATAGTTCCAGCATGTCACGGACCCAGTTCAACCCGCCCATTCCCTCTGTGAAACAATGCCGGTAAAGACCGAATTCCCCCAGGTACAAAGGGACATTGTGGGTCTCCCGGAACTCGATGAACTTCTCCAGTTCATAACGGAGGTACTCTTTATTCTTCCGGAAAAGCTTTTTCCCGGAAGGACTGGTCTCAAAGTCGATCCGCAGCATACAGACGGCATTCTTACTTACCCGGCTCCCTTTCATGTAGCCGCTGATCGCATAGGAATGGCCGGGAGTTACGGCAAAACGGTAGTCGTTGCCGGCGGCGTTGGCATCCGCCGTGGTTCCCGAGATTTTAATGGCCTGCCCACCACGGCGGCCCTCGGCCAGTTCTATCTTCCCGCTCCCGTCCTGGCTCCAAAAATACCATCCGGCAAGGGAGGAGATTTTGCCCTCGCAGACATTGCCGAGGTAATTACCGTTCTCATCGTACTCTTCAATTACAAAATCGCCGAAATACGCGGAACCTGAATTATCCCTGGAGACAAAGGCGGGCTTCCCGGTGAGCAGGTTGGGGTCGGTTGCCCGGTACTTCTGTCCCCGGTAGTAGCGCCAGCCCGAATTGCCCGGCGGCAGTGTGGGATTGTTGAAGGTCGCAGTATACCACTGGGTATCGGCGGGAACGATCAGAGTGTTCTCATCAGGATAAGGGCTGTCCTCCGGCATACCGGTCCAGGGGGTATTCTGGTGGGTATAGGAGAAGGGATGATAAAAATGAAAGGTATAGGCGATATTGGGGTCCTCGATCAGGAAGAAATTGAGGTCTTGGAAGGTGCGCCAGTCACCCTTCACCCCGTGTAAGCGCTCGACAATAATCAAGTGGTAGGGGTCCACCTCCCGGATGGCCGCCACCAGCCGGCGCGCCAGCTGTTCCCAGTCCTCCGGCGAACGGGCGATGGGCTCATTAACCAGGTCATAACCGGCAACAATTGTCT
>JAAYGG010000058.1 GCA_012727895.1 Bacillota bacterium | reverse complement strand
GATGGGGATAAGGCTTATGATCGGGAATTGGCGCAAATGTTCCAAAGCAAACATATCTCCAGCGGCTTTGGAAGGGGATTTGATCGTTACATGGAGGAAAAAGGAGAGTCCGTCAACCCTAAACTGATAAGAAATATTCTTCAGTTGGAATACCCTCCTTTGGATGGTGCCGGAAGCGATATGCGCCGTGATGAAGTTGTTAAAACCATAAAAAGATATCCCCAGTTGTTACCAGCATTACTCAAAGTGATTTATGATCGAAGCGACAAAGGTTTGTTGATTTCCGAATCGAAAAGTGAAGACGCCTACGCAGCCACAGCCTTGGCCTGCTTTAATAAGGGTGTGGTTGCTATCCCGCTAATGAAACGTAGTAATCTGGGTCACTATGAGTCCTATTATTATCTTTTGGAGGCCGGAGAAACAAGAATTATTCCCCAGTATCTAGATAAGCTCATTGAAACCGGTATTTGGCATGAAGCCACCTGTTCGATGATGCCCAGCGAAATATTGGTGAAGCAAAAAGATAATTATACCAAGAGAATGATCGAACAATACTTACGAGAGCGGGAAATGAGCGAATCAGTCAGGAGAGAATTGGAGAAAGCCCTCTCCGGCATGGACTAACCACAATTGGACCCCAGGCATGCTGGCGAGGCGAATTAGCGGCCAACTCCCCCACCGTTAAGGCGGTCAGTTTTTCTCTTTTTCAAACTCCTCCACAGCCTTCAGCACGCTGTAGAAGGCCGGCTTGGGCTGGAGCCTCCTATCAAAGAGGCGGGTTAATGTCCGGTCGTTGGGATAGAACAGGTAATTATCCATGAGGCCGAATACGGTTACGCTGGTGACATTGGCCAGGCCGCTGGTTTTCACATCAAGTAAAACCCGGAAGACCTCCTCATAGCGGTCGGCCTGCATTTGGAAGAGATCCGGATCAGAGTACCGGGGGTTGATCGACAACTCGGTAACATGGATCTCCAACCCCAGCTCCCCGAGGATCGCCAGGGCGGTCAAGAAATTATTGGTCCCGCTACTGATCCCCGGGTAGGTCAGGCTCATGTAGCCCTGCATGCCGATGCCGTCGATTAAGCCTTTTTCTTTCAGATGGGAGGCGAGCTTGTAGATGGCCCGGGTTTTTACCGGCTGGAAGGTGTTGTAGTCGTTATAAAAGAGTTTTACTTCAGGATCCGCGTATTTCCTGGCGAATTCAAAGGCCTTTTCCGGATAATCAATACCGACCACCACGTACCAGGGGTTCTCATGAACCCTGCTGGACTTGGTCCTGATATTGAAACCGGATTTCGTCTCGTAGTGGCCGGCGGTGTCTTCCACGGCCTCGTTCACCACGTCCCAGGCATAGATGACTCCCGGGTATTCCTTTTGGGTGAATTCAAGGACCTGCCGGATATAACTTTCCAAACGGAGGAGCATGGTCTCGCGGTCAACGTATTTGCCGAAGTCGCTGTAATCCTCCCGGAAGAACCAGTTGGGGGTCTGGGTGTGCCAGACCAGGACATGGCCGCGCATTTTAATCCCAGTCTCTTTGCAGAATTCCAAACCTTTGATGACCGTATCAAACTTGACCGCCGGTTCCGGGTTCCCGGCTTTGAGGTTGGCGATGCTTCCCTCCTGGTCCAGGAGAAAAGAGGGTTTCATTAAATTGGTATAGGTTACGCTGTTAAAGTGGTATTTGATGATCTCCGTCATGGCCTTGGAGTTGACGGTGTCGGTCTGGATGCTGCTGCCGTTCAGGCCGACGCCGATCAAAAAATAGTCTTTATAGGCTTCCTTTAAAGGGGTCCCGGAAACCGAAGCCGTTATGTCGAAATTATCGATGATCACGGCCTCTCTCGCCCTTGTTTCCGGAGAGAGCCCGGTACCGGCAGCCAGGAGAAGAAAGATGAGAACCGCCAAAAGCAGGTGCTTTGCACGTAGGGATTTTGATTTTGCCATAAAGGGTATCCTCCTTGTCGGCAATTTTTGGGCTGTAATTGGGCTGCTTCCTTTCATTGTACCATAAGTTTGTTTCAGAAAGGGCATTTAATTGCCGCTTATTGCCACGTTGCTCCTTTCATCTATGGTATAATTGTTTTAAGAAAAATTTAACCTTCACGCAACGCGCGGTCATGAAGGGGGTAAGCCATGTTACTCCCGTTTTCTTTTACGGTTCCGGAAGAAAAAAAGATCCGGTTAGTCATTAATACCGACGCCAAAAATGAGGCCGACGACCAGTACGCCATTGTCCATGCTTTGTTGACCCAGAAGTTTTGTGTCAAAGGGGTAATCGCCGCCCATTTTGGGGAGGCAAGGACAAAAACCTCGATGGAAGAGAGTTTCGCCGAGATCCAAAGGGTCCTCGGTATGATATCGACTC
>JAAYGG010000057.1 GCA_012727895.1 Bacillota bacterium | reverse complement strand
CATTTCAGATCGTCCGAGACGAACCTGTAAGAGAAATCCTTGCCGGTCAGGCCCATGCCCTTTTCCCCTTGTTTGTTGGGGGCATCACCCAGGCGAATCTCGTAGCCTTCTGCCTCAATGCGCGTCACCAGAGGCATTGTGAAACTAGTGACCCAGGTGGGGCCGCTGACCTCGTCAATTTCCTTGATCCTTGAAAAACAACCGCTGAAAAAGACCAGGCTTATCAGGAAAAGAATGGGGAGGATATATGTAGCCCTTTCTTTCACCGGCATCACCACCATAATTTAGCATAATTTCGTTTGTAATTCATTATAGCATTATTTTCTTTTCCTGTCTTTACTTAGCAGGAAAAAGTTGAAAATCGTAAAATGCTCTCCTAATACGCTTCAGGTAAATATGGGTTACGGCAGGTAACGGGCGGGGAGGTGTTGCCTGAGGGAGAGAAGGGGTGAGAAAATGTCGCCCATTTCCTCCAGACGGCGGTGGGCGGTGGCGATGGTGAAGAGGCCGGGATGGACATGGGGGAGTTCTTCCCAGGTCACCGGCATGGAGACCGGGGCGCCGGGAAATGGACGCAGGCTGTAGACAGCGGCAATCGTCTTGCCCGGCAGGTTTTGGAGGTGGTCGATATAGACCTTCCCACCCCGGGCGGAGACGGAGCGTTCGGCGGTGGCCAGTTCCGGGAAGACCTGGATGACCGCGGCTCCTAATTGCTGGACAAAAGCGGCGGTCTGCCTAAAGGTGTAGACCGGGGCGAGCGGCAGGTAAAGGTGGATCCCGGTGGCTCCGGAGAGCTTGGGGAAGATCTGCAGGCCCAGGCGGTCGGCGAGTTGTTTTAGGGCCAAGGCCACCTTTTTTGCCTCTTCCAGTGTGGCCGGGGGCATGGGGTCCAGGTCAAATATAATGTAGGTTGGGTGATCCGGGTCCTCCCTGGTGGCCAGTTGGGGGTGGACCTCAATACAACCCAGGTTGACGCTCCAAAGAAGGGTCTCCAGGTTGTTGGCCATAACATAGTAGACGGTACGCTTGCCGGTATTCACGGCAACCCGCTCCACCCACGGCGGGGCGTCGGGGAAATTTTTCTGGTAGAAATGGTCGCCATGGATCCCGTCGGGGTAGCGGACCAGGGAGAGGGGGCGGTCCCGCAGGTGGGGGGCGAGGAAGGGCCAGACCTTTATATAATACTCCATGATGTCGCCCTTGGTAATCCCCTCCTCCGGCCAGAAGGGCTTATCCAGGTTTTTCAGGGTCAACCGGTGCCCGTTGATGGTGATGGTTTCAATGGTGGTGGTTGGCATTTTTCCTCCGGGATCACTGCCGGCAGGACTACCGGCCGGCAAGATATGATTTTGCCTGGCTTTTTGGCTTGGACTGTTGCCGCCTTTACTGCCGGTCTCATTTTACCGGCAGGCGGCAGGCGGCCGGGTTGGTCTCCGGGCGGAGCCCGCGGTAGAGGGGGTGCCGGAGCTGCCCGGAGGCGGTGATTTCCAGGTATTCCACTTCACAGACGAGTTCCGGGCGGACCCAATGCACTTGCGGTTTGCCGGCGCCCGTTTTCCGGGACGGGCCGCCGGGGAAGGAAAGACCGCTGCGGGATAAAGAAAGCCCGCTGGCGGTGGAGGCAGGATTGCCGCCAGAGGTGGTAAGGGTGTCGCCGGAAAAGGAAAGATCACCGCCGGAAGAGGGAAGATTGCCCCCGGAAAAAGGAAGAACGCCGGTGGAGAAGGGGGGCGCGTCCGTTGCCAAAGGACGCAACAGGGAAAGGAGATGATCGATCTCTTCCTGGGAGAAACCGGCCCCCACCAGGCCGCAGGGGAGGAGGACGCGGCCACAGCCTTCACCGGTATAGGCCCCGAGGATCAAGGCGGACAAGTCCCGGCGGCCGGCGGGGTTGGTGGTATACCCGCAGATGACAAAAGGGGCGCTCCGGGTGACCCGGATCTTCTTCCAAAAAGGGCTGCGCTTTCCCGGGAGGTAGGGGCTGTTTTTTTCTTTACCCATCACCCCTTCCAGGCCCTGCTCGGCAGCTAACTGGAAAAGCTTCCGTCCCTGTTCCGGCAGGCCGGTACTGACGAGGAGGGAGTCGCCGGGGGTGAGGATGGCCTGCAGCAACTCCTGGCGTTTTTCGCAGGGTTCCTGCAGGAGAGGACGGTAATCATAGTAAAGCAGGTCAAAGGCGACATAAAGTACGGGGTTTTCCCGCATGCCCCGCCGGATCCCCGGGGGCGAGGTGGTATGCATCCGGCTGGTCAACCGCTGGAAACTGGGTTTCCCGTCGGCCAAGGCGATAATCTCCCCGTCCAGGATGGTCCCGGGTTTCTTCACCTGCCGGTGTAAGGAGGCCAGTTCCGGGTATTGGGCGGAGATCTCCCGCAGGTTCCTGCTTTGCAAACGGGTGCCGCCGTTGAGAAAGGCCAGGGCCCGCAGGCCGTCCCATTTAAGCTCAAAGAGATAGGCGGGGGAATCAAAGGGTTCGGCGGCCACGGCCAGCATGGGGCGGATTTTCTCCGGGAGCTTCATCCGGTCTTCTTCTTCCGTTTTCCCCGGGCGGGCGCTCCGGTGGCAACACCGGCGTCCTTGCCGGCGCCGGTCGCCTGCAAACTGGCTTTCAAGGCCTCCATCAGGTCCACCACCTTTGCCGTTTCCGGGGTGGCGGGAACCGCCACTTCCTCCCCGGCAATCTTGGCCTGGATCAACTCCATCAGGGCCGCCCGGTATTCGTTGGTGTATTTCTCCGGCTGGAAAGGGGCGGACAAATTCTCGATCAGGCTGTTGGCCATGGTGATCTCGTTGGGGTGGAGGGAGGGCTCTTTGATCTGCCCGCTCAAGGCCTCGGCCGGCCGTACTTCGTCCGGGTAGAACATGGTCGCCATTAAGAGCAGGTTGTTAAAGACCCGGAGGCAGCAGAGGGAGAATTTCGCCCGGATCATCACCCGGGCCACGGCGATTTTCCCCGTTTCCAGCATGGCCCTTTTCAGGAGGGCATAGGCCTTCTCACCGCCGGGGGCCGGCTCCAGGTAATAGCTTTTATCGAAAAAGACCGGATCAACCTCGGCCAGGTTGATAAAATCCAGAATATCTATGGTTTTGGTGTTTTCCCCGGGCAGGCTCTGGAAATCCTCCTCCCGGAGAACCACGTAACGGCCTTTTTCGTACTCGTAACCCCAGACCAGGTCCTCCGCCGCCACCTCAACCTGGCAGGCAGGGCAGAAACGCCGGTATTGAATGGGCGTTTTGCAAGCGGCATGGAGGTAATTAAAGCGGATATCCTTCCGCCCGGTGGCAGTGTACATCTTTACCGGGATATTAACCAGCCCGAAACTGATGGCGCCCTTCCAGAGCGTACGCATGGCTTTTCCCCCTATAATCCCGCAGCCTGGCGGCCTTATCCAGCCTTAGTATAACCGGCGGGGAGAAAAAGCCCCGGGGGAAAAATCCGCCGGATAAGGGGAAGGCTGGGTGGTTCCGGGCATAAAAAAAACCGGTTGGACCGGTTTGAACTTGTCAGTCAAGTATCTTCCGGGACCCCCCGGCGCAAGACGACCTCCTTTGTTTTGGTGGGTTGGAGGACTTCTTTCAGGTAGTCAATGGCCTTTTGCGTTATCCCGCCGCCGCAGGTGTAAACGTCAACTGCAGCGTAGCCCCGTTCCGGATAGGTGTGAATGGAAATATGACTCTCTGCCAGGAGGAGAAGCCCAGTAAAACCCTGCGGCTCAAATTTATAGGCTTCCTCAGCCAGAACAGTCATATTAGCGGTTTTTGCCGCTTCACGCAAACTGTTCATTAAAAGCTCGGCATCATCGAGCTTTTCGAACTGGCATCCCCAAAAATCTGCCAGCACGTGAGCACCTACAGTATCAAAAGCTCTCATTCCACCTCACCCCGTTCATTTACTTTTTGGTCAGGAAGAACGTTTTGACCCATAAGCGCCCTGATTTCCCTTTACCCGACGATACCTTAAGGAAGCCTCGGGATATGTGTTAGATCAGGACTATAGGTTTTTACTGGGATGGAACGTCTCTCCCCCTTTGGGTCTTTTAAACGCAGGCACGCTGTGTACCCACGTCATTAAACAAAATAATAATAGCAAACTTAAGGGTAAAAGTCAACAAGGAAAAAATAATT
>JAAYGG010000056.1 GCA_012727895.1 Bacillota bacterium | reverse complement strand
TTAAGGCTACAGGCGAGACTTCTAAGCCTGTGTTTGTCTGCTCTTGTACTCCATTGGGGTGCAATTTTCCTTCTCTTTAAACTTGTAGATGAAATAATCGACGTTTTTGTAGCCCACCCGCTCTGCAATCTGGTAAATGGGCAAATCTGTTTTGACCAGCAATTTCTTGGCGTTTTCCAGGCGTTGCTCATTGACATAGTGGCTGAAATGCATGCCGGTTTCTTTCTTGAAAAGTTGCCCAAGATAAGCGGGGTTTATATAGAGGAGCTCCGCCATGTCTTTGAGTTTGAGGTTTTTGTAATAATACTTCTCCACATGCTGCTTTACCAGGTTAATGATACGGCAGGATTTTTTCAATTCCTCAAGGTAACCGGCGGCGGCGAGGGCCACTTCAGTAAAGATGTATTTAAGCCGGGTGGCATTGGAATTACTGGCGTGGGCCGCCAGTAATTTTTCCTTGCTGTCAATTGCTTCGGCGTTCCCGCCCAACTCAGTGATGAGGGAGAAAATTTTTAAGAGAAAATTGCCCAGATGGATCTGGACCAGGTTGGGGTGGAGCTTTTCTTCGGCAAATCTCTGGAAGATCAGGTCGATGAGGCGTTTAACCTCGCCGGCCTGGTTGTTCTCGATCGCTTCGGCCAGGAGTTGAAACTCCTCGATCTCCCGGTAATTGTGGTTAAAATCCCTCACCCGTTGCTGATAAAAATTGGCGTAGGAATGCTCCTGGGACAATTCCTCCCGGATCTCGCAGAGAAGGGCGATCAATTCTTCCTCATCAACCGGTTTAACCAAGTAGCTTTTGACATTATACTTCAAGGCCTTTCTTGCAAACTCAAACTCGTCATAGCCGCTTAAGATGATAAAGGGCATTTTCTGGTCGTTCAGGTCATTCCGGATGTAGTGGATGAGGCCGAAACCATCCAGGATGGGCATTTTGATATCGGTAATGATCAGATCCGGGTAATCCAGTTTCAGCTTTTCCACGGCGTCGCTCCCGTTGCGCGCTACCGCCGAGACGGAGAAGTTGTAGGCTTCCCAGTTGATGAGTTTCGGCAACCCCGCCCTGATACTGGGTTCGTCATCAACGATCATGACCTTGTACATTCTCATCCCCCCACCGGAATGATCAGGGTAATGGTTGTTCCTTGCCCCTCCGTACTATCGATCAGGAGGCTAAAATCCTTCCCGTAGTAGAGCTTTAAACGCTGGTAGATGTTGCGGATGGCAATATTCGTCTCCTGCGGTTCCTCGGCTTTGATATCAGCCCAGAGGCGGCGTAATTTTTCCGCGCCCATCCCGACCCCATTATCCTTGACCATGCAGTAGAGTTTTTTGCCCGTTGGCCGGAGGGTAATTTCCACCTTGCCCAGATGATCGCTGCCTTCAATCCCGTGCAGGCAGGCATTTTCCACAAAGGGTTGGATCACCAGTTTTGGGATCTTCCATTCCAAAATCGCCGGGTCCACCTCCAGCGTGTACTGGAACTCCGGGCCAAAGCGGTATTGCTGGATGGTGAGGAAATCCTTGATAAAACTAGCCTCTTCCGCCACGGTCACCCATTCCTGCCGGAAACGGCTCATTCTCTGGAAAGACCGGGTCAGGCGTTTAATCATCTCCGCTGTTTCGCTTTCCCCTTTTTCCACCGACCGCATGCGGATGGACTCCAGCGTGTTATATAAGAAATGGGGGTTCATCTGGCTTTGGAGAGCGTTCAATTCGGCCTCTTTTTTCTCCAATTTAATCCGGGACTGTTCCAGTTTGGCCTCGTAAACATCGTGGATGAGGTTGCGGATCTTCACCACCATCTGGTTAAAGGCCTTAATCAGCGTGCCGATTTCATCTTTGCCCTGGCGCCCGGTATACTGCAGGTTAAAGCCTTCCTGGACCAGGGTGTTGACATGGGTTGAGAGGGAGTTCAACCGGTCGTAGAAGGAGCGGGAGATCCAAAGGATGAGGGTGGAAGCCACCAGGAGGCTGATGGCGGTCTGCAGGATGATGTTATTCCTGGGTTCCCGCAGGGCCCGGCTGATCTCCTGCTGGTCGATGAGGCTGACCAGGGCCCACCCCAGGGCCGGGGATTCCTCGACTACCACTTGTCCCCGGTGCTGCTCTAAATAATCCTCCAGGCGCCAGCCGGGGGCCGGCACATGGTCGGCGAATAAAACCTTTCCCTGCTGGTCGATGATGAGGAGCTCCCCTTTAAGCTTTTCAGTGAGAATTATATTCATAATCCGTTCCATATTTAAAGTAAAATGGACAAATTTCAAATGACGGTCCAGCCGCTTATAGAGGTTAAGGACGCGGACAACGAATAAAGGGGTGACCATGGTGTTGTTGGGCTTTTGCTGGGTTGGGCCATAAAGCACGTGGTTTTTCTTGGGGTCTTCCATCACCAGTTGGAACCAGTCTTCGCTTCGTACCTGTTCGTCGATGCGGTAGACCGAACCGGAATGGAGGATGGTATCATTATCGGTATAGAGGACGGCCTTGTTAATCTGCGGATAAGACTCGCCGTTGATGAAGACATAGTCCATTAAATAGCTATAGTAGGTCTCCACATATGCCAGGTCGTCGGGGAACTCCCGGTCCAACGTTTCGTAGAGGGTCCGGTCCAGGGAAATCCGGCTGCATAGGGTGGTCACCGTCCCCAGATCCCGCTCAAGCTGGCTGATAATCCGTTGGGCAGCCTGGCGGTAGTAGTTTTGTTGGATGGCTTTGACATTGTTTACCATATGGCGGTAGAAGATAAGATTGATAATTAAAATAGGGCAGAAAACACAAAAAAGGTAGACGAAAAAGAGCTTGTACTTTAACTTGAGGTCATCGAGAGTAAACATGGTTAACCCCTTTTCCTGTGTTTACTGCCCTATTAAGAATTTATATTCTAGTTTACACTTTCGTTACTATCTTTCTTTATATCATACTCCCTTCTTTTCCGCAATGAACGCCTTGCTCCAAATTACCCCAAAATCCCGGGTATCCCGGGGCCTATTCCTTGAGCCCGCCCAGGGTTAAGCCGTGGACAAAATATCTTTGCAGGAAGGGGTAGACCACGGCGATGGGGACCGTCACAATCACGGTCATGGTCGCCCGGATCGCCCGCGGTGTGATGGTTTGCATCGACCCGGTGGCGGCCTGGGCTAATGCCTGCTCCAGGGAGCCGGTCATTGTGTTGGCGCTTTGCAGGACTTTCATCAATTCATATTGGAGGGTACTCAATTGCGGGTTGGAAGAGTTATATAAAAACGTATCAAACCAGGCATTCCAGTTGGCCACCGCCACAAACAGGGCGATGGTGGCCAGCACCGGTTTACAGAGGGGGAGGACAATCCGGGTAAAGATAGTAAATTCCCCGGCCCCGTCCACCCGGGCCGACTCGATCAGGCTTTCCGGTAACCCGTTGATGTAGGTACGGATGACGATCAGGTTAAAGGCCGTCACCAGCCCCGGCAGCACGTAAACCCAGAAATTATTGGTCAAGCCCAGATTCCGGATGAGAAAATAATTGGGGATCAGCCCCCCGTCAATGTACATGGTTAGGACGTAGATGAAAGAGAAAAGCTTGCGGAAGACAAATTCCTTCCGGCTGAGCGTATAAGCGACCATTGCCGTGGAGAAGGTGCAAAAGAGCGTGGAGAGCACCGTCCGGAGGACAGAGATAAGGGAGGCATGGAAGATCTGTTGCCGGCTTAATAGAGAACGGTAATTATAAAGGGTGAATTTCCGGGGCCATAAATAGATTCCCCCTTTAGAACTGTCCAGGGCGTCATTGAAGGAGACCGCCAGCGTATTTAAGAATGGGTAGAGGGTGATAATCACCAGAAAGATCAGGGAAGTATAGACCACAAAATCAAGGATTATATCTTCTTTTGTCCGGTGTATCCTGCGCGTTTTCATCAAACCACCTCTATAACAATCTTTCCTGCCCCAGTAATTTGGCTACGTAGTTGGCGCCAAAGACCAGGACCAGGCTGACAACACTCCGGAAGATCCCGACCGCGGTCGCAAAGGAATAACGCATCATCTTGATGCCGTAATCCAGTTCGTAAATGGTGAAAACCCGCGCGTAATCGATGACCCGTCCGTTTTGCAGCAGGTATTGCTGTTCAAAACCGCTGCTTAACAGGTAACCCATATTCATGACCAGGAGAATAACGATAATCGGCTGGATGGACGGGAGAGTGACATGCCAAATCCGCCGCAGTCTCCCGGCCCCGTCAATAGTGGCCGCCTCGTAGAGATTGGGGTCGACGGAGGCAATAGCGGCCAGGTATATGATGGCGCCCCACCCGACTTCCTTCCAAACGTGGGAGGCCCCGATAATCCACCAGAAAAGCTGGGGAATGCCCAAAAACATGATGGGTTCTTTGATAATGTGTAATTTCAATAATATCTCATTGACAATTCCGCCGTCAGTGGACAATGCGTCACGGATCAGGTTGGCCGCCACCACCCAGGAGATGAAGTGGGGCAAATAAGAGATGGTTTGGGCGGTCTTTTTGAAAAAGACCAGGCGGACCTCGTTAATGATTAAAGCCAGGATGATCGAGGAGACCATCCCAAAGGCCAGTTGAATTATGCTCATGGCCAAGGTGTTCCGTAAGACTTGGTAAAAAACGGGGTCGCGAAAGAGCCATTTAAAATTATCAAATCCCACCCAGATCTGGTCAAAAATGCTCTTCCCCGGCCAGTAGTTTTGGAAGGCCAGAACCCAGCCCCAAATCGGGATATATTTGAAGATGATCACATGAATAACAAAGGGAAGCGACATAAAAAGAAGAACCTTTTGTTTCATAAGGGTCTGCCAGAAAGACTTCTTCCCGGCGAGCGTTGGCGTTTTCTTCGCAAATAATCTGGGCATTGCCGGTATTTTCAATCTCTTCAGCTCTCCTTAATCACATACGAATAATTATCAGAGGGCGCCGCCGGAGCGGCACCCTCTTCATAGAGAAGGAGGATTTACCAGTTCTCCATCCGCCAATCGATCTGTTCCTGGTAGACTTTGATCTGCTCCTTCATTAAGGGGGAGATGGCTTTGACGTATTCAGCCCAGACCTTCTCGAAGTCCCTGGTTCTGCTCATTACCATTCTGGGTACATAGGCGTTGAGGACATCCTTCATCCGGGTCTGCTCGATATGGGCCGGCGAACCAGCAGGAATGGTAATGGTCCAGAGCGGGTAATACTTCCTGGGTCTGGGTTTGTTGTAGAATTCGGTGAAGGCCTTGATCCCGTAGGCGTCCATTACCTCTTTCTCGCTCTCATGGCTGTCCGCGTAGATCAAGTGCGGTTGCCGGTCGGGCATGAAGCTGTTCCCGTTCTTATCAATACCCCGCAGGTTGGGGAAGGAGTTGTAGAAGTAGGGACCGCCAAAGACGTCCCGCACCCAGTCGGGGTCTCTGAAGAGCTTAAGCTGCTCTTCTGTCCGGTAGAAATGGCCGTTTTCGTCCACTTCGTAATGCTGCCCTTTGATCCCCCACTGGACCAGGTGCTGGGTCTCTTCCCGGATGAGATAATCCAGGAACTTGATGGCGCCAACCGGGTCTTTACAGGCGGTGGTAATCGCCAGCCCTTGGGTGGCCTGGATATAGGGGACGTCCCGCTGGTATTCTTCGATCGTCTCGTCAAGGACAACCGGGAAGGGGATGAAGATGCTCTCCGGATCGTCGCGGAGGAGGATCTGCTGGGCCTCCTGGACTTGCCAGTACTGGTTAAAGGTGCCCAGTACGCGGCCGGAGCTCAACTTCTCGATATACTGGTCATAATTGAGGACAAAGGTCTCTTTGTCGACCACACCTTTGTTATACATCTCGTTCAGCTTCTGGTAATAGGCCTTTGCCGCATTGGAGGTGTGGTATTGCCGGACCACGAATTTGCCTGCTTCCAGGACCGGCACGAACTCCCCTTCATTGGGGTAGCCCAACAGGTGCTGCGGAACGTTGGTCGTGGCAAAGCTCCGCCAGCTGTCAAAGAGGGTAACGTAACCAATGGTCCTTTCCCCGTTAATCCGCGGGTGCTTTTTCATGTAGTTTTCGATTAATTCGAAGTACTCGTCAAGGGTCTTAATCTTCGGCCATCCGGCTTCCTTCAAAACCTTCTTGTTGATGAAGAAGCCCAGTTCCGGATAGCGGGAATCATCGGTATCGTAGGGGATGGCCTGGATCGGCAGCCAGTAAACATTCCCGTCTTCCTGCTTTAACTGCTCCCAGTGCTTTGCATAGAGCCGCTTGATGTTGGGCGCATGTTTCTCCACCAGGTCATTAAGGGGGATTAACATCCCGGCATCCTTAAAGAGGCTGGTGAAATGGGCCGCAGTTAACATGTCGGGCAGTTCGCCGCTGGCAATCATCAGGCCCACCTTGGTTTCGAGGTCTCCCACCAAATACTCTCTCTGGAGCTTGACCCCGGTCTCTTTCTCGATGATATCCCCGACAATCGTTGAACCGGGGTAATCGGGTAGGGGTTCACTCAGAAACACAGTGAACGTCTTGGTTTTCTGCGCCGAAACCATGACGCTGGCGGCTGTTACTGTTAACACCATCAGTAACAGCAGCAATAGTCTTCTCCGTCTCAATACCGTCACTCCTTTTTTTATTTTTATAGTCCGGAACCCGTTGGCCCCGGGGAAACCTTGACCCAACCAAGGAAAAGCAAGAATGTTATAAATAGATTACAGTTTGATAATATTTTAATTAAAAAACTGGCTCGTTCTCAACCCAACAAAATATAGTTTTTTTCTTGAAAATTATATGTTTTCCGGATTGCCCAAATAAAAGAGGGTATGTTCTCCAATCCAAGCTAAAAGAGGAGCGTCTTTAGGAGCGTCTTTCTTTTCCGCACTCCTTTTCCCTGGTCTGGGATCTGTTACAATAATTTCGCCATGTTCCCACTAATTCCTTCTAGCAAATCCTTATCAAAATGAATCAGGAAAATAGGGGTTGGTCCGGTAAGGGTAGGGGTATATTGGTTTTTACACAGCGGCTGGTATTATATGGTATGAATGGCTAAACAAAAAAATGAAATTCGACCTTGACAAAACACAAAGTACTTTGTATTATAAAGTTAAATAAAAAAAGGGGGTGCGACCAATAAAAACGCAGGATGCATTGGACCAGATTGTCTACTTGCAGAAGTTGATTACCCAGACCCGCCTCCGGGCGGCGGATGGCTATCCCTTTTTCCTCCTCTGGGGCGTCCTCTGGATCGTGGGGTATGCGGGCACCATCGTCTGGTCCCCATTGGTATGGGCCGGGATCTTTGTGGCCGGCGGTCTTATCTCCGCTGTCATCTGTTTCAAGAAGAAGAAAGAACTTCCTGTGCCTCCGCTTCTGAAAAAAATTGGCTGGTTAATGCTAATTCTCTTTGTTTATATCGCGTTTTTGTTCGGCCAATTGCTGCTCATCTCGGATAACCACCAAATAATCACTTCCTTCTGGCCCTTTCACATCGGTCTCCTCTACATACTGGCAGGGATCTTTACCGGGCGCTCGCTGGTCCTCATTGGCTGCTGGCTGATCCTGGCGGCGGTGGCGGGGATTTGGCTCCCTTCGCCCTGGCAAGAAATATGGCTGGCGGCCGGCGCGGGCGGCGGCTTGATTCTTACCGGCGTGATTCTACGGAAACAAGTGATAAAAGATGAATGACGGACTCATCCAAAACCTGAACGAACTCTTCCAAGCCAAAGCCCGTTTGGGGATCATGACGGTCCTTGCGTCAATGGGGGAGAGCGATTTTTTAACAATCAAAAAACAACTGGGTTTAACCGACGGCAATCTCAGCGCTCATCTCCGGGTCCTGGAAGAAGCCGGCTATATCGAGATTGAAAAGGAATTCGTCAACAGGAAACCAAAGACCACCTGCCGCATGACCCCGGCAGGCCGGGAAGCCTTCCTGCACTACCTGAAGGAATTGGAGCGGATCATCCAGTTGGCCCGGAAAGGAGAAAAATAAAGGGAAAAGGAAAGGGGGGAGTATTCTTGAAAAGGGTATCTTTAGCCCTGGCCATCTTGTTAGTTTTTACCCTGCCTTCAGCGGCCTTTGCGGGGGACGGCGCCCAACTGCGGAGGGCCAACTTCGCGGTCGGCTATCATTTGAATAACTTCCGTTATGACTTTGGTTATGGCCTCAACGTGACCAGTCCATACTTT
>JAAYGG010000055.1 GCA_012727895.1 Bacillota bacterium | reverse complement strand
TGGCAAAAGTCGCTATTGACAGCGGTCTCTTTTTTCCTTATTATATTATTAGCAGGTTTGCGGGAATAGCTCAGTTGGCAGAGCGTCAGCCTTCCAAGCTGAATGTCGCGGGTTCGAGTCCCGTTTCCCGCTCCAGAATTTAACGGCTGTCGAAAGGCAGCCTTTCTTATTATGTCTACCTTTGAAATTGACAAGCTGTAAAAAAAAAGTTTATAATAGATCAGACTGGACAAAGCGCCGGTGTCGCTGGAAGGAGGGAGCCGCTTGACAGAGACGGTTATTGTTGCGGCCTTTGTCGTAATTGCCTTTGCATTTTTGGGGGTATTAAGCGCCAAGGCGGAAAAAGAAGTCGCCCTTAGGGTGAGCTCGCAACAGGAGACAAGCAGAAAAAAACGTTGAAGGCATGGTGGAGGAAGGAGGGGTTCTGGTGCGGAAAGATCTGCGCTGGAAATTTTGGGCCGTTATTTTTTTGGTTTTTTTATGCGTAATTTTCGTAGTATTGCCTTATTATAATCCAACTTTGAAAAGGTTTTTCTTCAAAGGACAGGATCCCGTCCGTCAAGGCCTTGATCTGCAGGGAGGGATTGAGGTCATTCTCACCCCCGACTACCGGGTGGAACGGCGCGTATTAACCGGGATCATGGACGACTTGCGGTCTGCTGTTACTAGTATTGACGTGCCAAGTCCAACCATCCGTTTGCTGGGCCGCGCGGAACAGAACCGCTATGAAGGACTGGAGCTTGTCTTTGCCAGCAGGGAAGAAGCGGAACGGGTGTTGCGCGCGGGGGTCATCCGCCCGGATATGACCTGGCGTTCGGGGGCGGAGGAGAAAAAACTACAGCTTAGGGCTGAGGTGTCAATGGAAAGACCGGAAGCCCTGAAGATTTACGTTTCCGAAGACCCGAAAAATTTCCCCAAAGATGCCTTGGAGCAGGCGAAAATAATCATTCAAAACCGTATTGATGCCAGCGGGCTGACTGAACCTGCGGTGTGGCTGGACGATGTCAACCAGCGCCTGCAGATCCAATTGCCCGGGATTACCACCCAGGAGGAGGCGGAACGGTTGATCCGGACAACCGGCCGGTTAAACTTCCGCCTGGGGAACCGGATTGTGATGTTCGGGAACGATCTTACCGATGCCAGGGCCGGCATTGACCAGCGGGAAGGCGTGCCGGTTATCCATTTTAAATTTGGCAGGGTAGGCGCCCGGCAGTTTGAGGAGATTACCAGGGACCATGTGGGAGAAATTCTCGCTATTTACCTGGATGAAGAGCTTTTAATGGAACCGATGATTAGGGAGCCGATCCCGGGGGGAGAAGGACAGATCACCCTCGGCCGCGGGGCGACTCTTAAAGAAGCCCAGGAATATGCGGTTCTGATGAAATCCGGGGCTTTGCCCGTTTCCTTGCGGACTATTCAAATCACCCAGGTCGCCCCGACACTGGGCAGTGAGATCGTCCGCCAGAGCCTGTTGGCGGCGGTAATCGGTCTTTGCCTCGTTTTCCTCTTCATGGTTGTTTTCTATGGGGTTCCGGGGTTGCTGGCCGATGCGGCCCTGGTTGCTTACGGCCTTCTGGTCCTGGGGATTATGGCCCTCTTCCGCGGGGTTTTGACTCTGCCGGGGGTGGCCGGGTTTATCCTCTCCATCGGGATGGCGGTTGACGCCAATATCCTTATTTTTGAACGGATTAAGGACGAAATCCGGAACGGTAAAACAATGCGTGCAGCTTTGGTTGGCGGTTTTGACCGGGCTTTTACGGCAATCCTCGATGCCAACGTCACCACGCTCATCGTCGCCCTGGTCCTCTTGGTCTTGGGCACCGGAACGGTGCGGGGTTTTGCCGTCACCCTCACCATTGGTATTCTGGCCAGTATGTTCACTGCGCTGGTAGTGACCAGGATCTTCATGGAGATCGTTGTTGACCGGAACCCGGAAAAAACCTTTAAACGCCTGGGCGGCGGGGAGGTGCAGGCATGAATCTTTTGAAATACAGAAAAGTATATATTATTGTTGCCGTTTTAATCCTGCTCTTTAATGTGGCTATGCTGGTCACAAAAGGGCTGAATTACGGGGTGGATTTCACCGGGGGGACCACCATCCGTTTTCCTTTGTCAAAGCCGGTGACCTCCCCGGAGGTAGTGGCAGCCTTGGAAACCCCGGAATTGAAGGAGCTTGATCTGCAACTGGCTCCACCCCAACCCTATGCTTATGTGGACGCTACAGGACGGCAGAGATACGGCGTGCAGGTGCAGACGAAATTTTTGAACCCTGAGGAACAGGATATGGTCATTGCCGCCCTGGAAACGGCCTTTGGAACCGCCGGTGAAGAGACCGCGCTGGAAGTCTACGGGGTCGATTCTCTGATCAGCCAGGAGATGCTCTCAAAATCCCTATTGGCGTTGCTCATTGCCGGCGCCCTGATCCTGGGTTATATGGCTTTCCGTTTTGAGTTTAAGTCGGGTGTGACCGGGCTCTTTGCCCTTGTTTTTGACGTCATGTCCGTGATCGGCCTTTTTGCCCTCTTGCAAAAGCAGGTCAACGTGACGTTCATTGCGGCGCTCCTGACAATCATCGGGTATTCCATCAACAACTCCATCGTTGTTTTCGACCGGATCCGGGAGAACCTGCGTTTCCGCAAGAAAGACGAGTCTTTGGTGGAGGTCGTTAACTTCAGTATCCTCCAGACCATGCGGCGGTCGGTGAATACTTCGGCAACTACGGTGATAACGATCTTCCTCTTGTACCTGATCGGCAGCGCCTCGATTCGCGATTTTTGCCTGGCGATGATCGCCGGTTTTACGGTTGGCACCTTTACCTCGCTCTTTGTTGCCGGCCCCTTGTGGGCGATCTGGAAGGACAGCGAGGAGCGGAAAAAAGGCCGGCCGGCGCCTGCCGGGGCCCGTTAAAAGACCGTTGGTACCGGGGTGATTGCAATCAATTTCTTCCATGCGGTTTTGCTTGGCATTGTCCAGGGGATAACCGAGTTTCTTCCGGTCAGCTCCTCTGGGCACCTGGTGATCGTCCCCGCTTTATTCGGTATCCCCAAGCCGCCGCTCACCTTTGATGTCTTGCTGCATCTGGGGACCGGCGTTGCCGTGGCGGCTGTTTTCAAAGACGAATTGCTAGCACTGGTCAAGGGGATTTGTAAAGGCGAGAAAGCCGCCTTACGTCTGGCAGGTTGGCTGGTGGTGGGGACGATCCCGGCGGTGCTGGCCGGTTTTCTCCTCCGGGATCAGGTGGAAAAGGCCTTCGGCATCCCGGTTTTTTCCGGGGTTTTCCTCCTGGTCACCGCTTTCCTGCTCTGGCTGGCCGATAGGTACGACGGGGCCAAGGACTACCGGAGCCTGGGTTGGGGCGGCAGTTTGCTGGTGGGGGTTTTTCAGGCCCTGGCCCTGCTCCCCGGGATCTCCCGGTCGGGGGCGACCATTACCGCCGGCCGGGCCTGGGGTTTATCCCGGCAGGAGGCGGCCAAGTTCTCCTTCCTCCTCTCGATCCCGGTTATTTTTGGAGCGGGGATCTACGAAGCCTTGCCCCTGTTGACCGGAGAGACGCCGCTGGAACTGACCGGCCCTTACCTGGCGGGGACGCTGGTGGCGGCGGTCAGCGGGTTCCTGGTTATCAAGTATTTCCTGGGCTATCTTGGCCGGGGAAGGCTGCGCCCGTTCATGATTTACTGCCTGCTAATGGGGGCGGCTTTTCTCCTTGGCACGTTTTTCCTTTTTTGAGCCCGGACAAGAACAGGCCTGGGTGTAACAGCAGGGCCTGTTCTTTTTTTTAACCTGATGCCGGGGAGGAAAATCCTCCTTGGGCGCCGAAAGCCAAAGGTGAAGGGGATGACCGGAAAGGACTTTCTTCACCGGAGAGGCGGAAAAGGATGAAGAGGTACGACGCAAGATGAAACTGAAAAGAAGATGGGTGATTAGGCACAGCGCCCGGGAAGCCCCGGCAGAATTGGTTGAGAAATTATCCCTCTCACCGTTGACCGCCGGCCTGCTGGCGCAGAGAGGAATTAAGACCTTGGCTGAGGCCAGGCTCTTTCTTCACGGGACGGCGGAGGACTTGTCTTCACCTTTCCTCCTTAGCACCATGGACCGGGCGGTGGAGCGGCTGGCCGCGGCGCTTAAGAAAAAAGAGAAGATCCTGATCTACGGGGATTACGATGTGGACGGGCTGACGGCGACAGCCTTGATCCTGAGGACCCTGCGACCGTGGAACAAGGGGAACATCATTTATTATATCCCGAAAAGATTGGGGGAAGGATATGGTTTACATCAGGAGAACCTGGCAAAGGCGGTAAGATACGGTTGCCGGCTGGTGGTGACGGTGGATTGCGGAGTGACCGCCCTTGAGGAGGCGGAGTTCTTACGAAGCAAAGGTGTGGATCTGCTGGTCACCGACCACCATGAGCCGGGAGCCGTATTGCCGGAGGCAACGGCGGTGGTTAACCCGAAGACAACCCCCGGTTACCCCGGCGGGGAATTGGCCGGGGTTGGCGTGGCTTTTAAACTCTTGCAGGGGCTGGCGGAGATCATCCCGGAGGTCCGGGAGGCCTTGTGGGAGAACCTTGACCTGGTGGCTGTGGGGACCGTTGCCGATATCGTGCCTTTGACCGGGGAAAACCGCCTTCTGGTCAAGGAAGGCCTGAAGGTACTGGAGAAAACGGGAAACCCCGGGCTCGCCGCCCTCCTTGACCTGAACGGCTGGGCGGGGAGGGAGATGACGCCCGGTTTGATCAGTTTCGGTTTGGCGCCCCGCCTGAATGCCTGCGGGCGGCTGGACGATCCCGCCAAGGGCTTGCGGTTGCTGTTGGAAACGGACCGCAACCGTGCCCGGAAAATCGCTGCGGAATTGGAGAAGTTGAATAGGGAGCGGCAGCAGATTGAAGAGAGGGTCTTGAAAGAGGCGGAGGAGATCCTTTCCCGGGAAGAACCGGGACAAGCCATTGTTTTGGGGAGTGAGAACTGGCACCCGGGAGTGATCGGGATTGTCGCTTCGCGGCTGGTGGAAAAGTACTACCGGCCGGTGGTCTTGGTTGCGCTGGAAAAAGGGAAAGGAAAGGGTTCGGCCCGGAGCATTCCCGGGTTCCACCTTTACCGGGCCCTTAATGCCTGCGCCCCGCTATTGGAGAGATTTGGCGGTCACGAAATGGCGGCCGGCCTGGAAGTAGCCGGGGATAAACTGGCGGCTTTCAAAGAGACCTTTGAGGAAGTGGCCGCCTCCTGGCTTGACCGGGAAGCCGCAGGCGAGGCGGGCATTCCGGTCTTGGAGATCGACGAAGTGACGGCGCTGGAGGATTTAACCGTAGAACTGGCCAGGGAGGTGGCGGCCCTTGCCCCGTTCGGGCCGGGGAACCCCGAACCTGTCCTGGCCTGCCGGGGAGCAAAACTGCTTTCCGCCTGTACTGTGGGGAAGGACGGGCGGCACCTGTCGGTGGAGATCGGGAACGGCGTTGTCTCCCGGCGGGGCATTGGCTTTAATTTTGGCTCCTGGCAGGAGCAATTGCCGGTGGGGGAAGAGTTTGATCTTGCTTTTAAACTGGAAGAGGACAACTGGAACCGGGATCCTCAGGTCTGTCTAGTGTTGAAGGATATAGTGCCGAGTAATCGTGGAGAAGAGGCAGAAAACTAAAGCGGGGGGAAATTTTGACCATAGAAAAGCTCATTCAGAAGATGGAAAAAGCGGGGATCAAAGACTCCCGCGGGTACATGCAGGAAGTTTACGAGTTTGCCAAGGCCGCCCATGCCGGTCAGACCAGGGATTCGGGGGAGGAATATATCAACCACCCGCTGGGTGTGGCCGCAATCCTGGTTGATATGGGACTGGACCGGACCTCGATTGCTGCTGCGCTTCTTCATGATGTGGTGGAAGACACCCAGATAAAACTGGAGGAGATCCAGGAAAAATTCGGCCCGGAGGTGGCGACCCTGGTCGACGGGGTTACGAAACTGAGCCGGATCTCTTTCCAGAGCAAGCAGGAGCAGCAGGTGGAGAACCTGCGCAAGATGTTCCTGGCAATGGCCAACGATATCCGGGTGATCCTCATCAAACTGGCCGACCGGATGCATAACATGCGGACCTTAAAATACCTGCCTGTGGAGAAACAGAAGAAGATCGCCAGGGAGACCCTGGAGATTTATGCCCCTTTGACCCACCGTTTGGGGATGTACAAATTCAAATGGGAACTGGAAGACCTGGCCCTTCGTTTTTTGGAGCCGCAGAAATACTATGAACTGGTACAGAAGGTCGCCAAAAAAAGGCAGGAACGGGAAGGCTACATTGAAAAGGTCCGGAAGGAACTGGAGCAGCAACTGGCTTTCCACGGGATTAAGGCTGAGGTCCAGGGGCGGCCAAAGCATTTTTACAGCATCTACCATAAGATGACCAAGCAAAACAAGCCCTTTGAGGAGATCTACGATTTGATGGCCCTGCGCGTGCTGGTGGAGACCGTCCCCGACTGTTATGAAGCCCTGGGTGTGGTCCATAACCTCTGGAAGCCCATGCCGGGCGGGTTCAAGGATTATATCGCCATGCCCAAGTCCAACATGTACCAGTCCCTCCATACCCGGGTGGTGGGGGATAACGGGGAACCCCTGGAGATCCAGATCCGCACCAGGGAGATGCATATGGTCGCCGAATACGGTATTGCCGCCCACTGGCGGTACAAGCAGGGGGCGACCAATGACGAAACCCTGATCGAGAAGATCGCCTGGCTCCGCCAGCTCCTCGAGTGGCAGCAGGAATCGAAGGATGCCGATGAATACCTGGAGAACCTCCGGTTTGATCTCTTTGAGGACGAGGTCTTTGTCTTTACCCCCAAGGGCGATGTGAAGAACCTGCCGGCCGGAGCAACGCCCGTTGATTTTGCCTATCATATCCATACCCACATTGGCCAGCAGTGTATCGGCGCCAAGGTCAACGGGAGACTGGTACCGCTGAGCTACAAATTGCAGAACGGTGATATTGTCCAGATCCTCACCAGCAAACAGGCGGGCGGTCCCAGCAGCGACTGGTTGAAGTTTGTGGTGACTTCCAAGGCCAAGAGCAAGATCCGCCAGTGGTTGCGGGAACAGAGGCGGGACGAGTATATCCAGCAAGCCCGGGAAAACCTGGAGAGAGAGATAAAAAAACGCGGGCTGGATCCGCAGGAATACCTGAAAGCAGAAGTGTTGAAGGACGCCACCGAGCGCTTGGGGTTCATTGAGGCCGATGATTTGCTGGTGGCCGTGGGCGACGGCAAGATCACCGCGGCGATGGTGGTCAGCAAGATCCTGGGGGACAAGGACCCGGGGAAACAGGCCAAATTGCCGGCGCCGGGAAGAAGGCGGAGCAGGAGCACGGGAGGGGTGATTGTTAAAGGCGTTGAAGGTTTGCTCGTCCGGTTCTCCCGCTGTTGTAACCCGGTCCCCGGGGATGAGATCATCGGCTATATTACGCGGGGGAAGGGTGTGGCGATCCACCGGCTCAATTGCTCCAACCTGCCGGAGGATACGGAGAGATTGATCGCAGTGGAATGGGCGAAGGCCGATACCGGTGTTTACCCGTTTGAGGTGAAGATCGAAGCAACCGACCGCTTGAACCTTTTGGCGGAGATTATGAATATGGTTGCCGCACGGAATTTCAATGTCAGCGCCGCGAAGGTGACAACGAGAAAAGGGATGGCCTTTATCGATTTGACCTTGGATATAACCCATTTGAATGATGTGAAGGACCTGTTGTCCCATATTAAGCAGGTAAAAGGGGTGCAAAGAATCCACCGGGTGAGCCGGGTGAAAAGAACGTAGGTGAGAAGATGCGGGTGTTGATTCAGAGAGTTTCAGAGGCCAGGGTTGTGGTGGAAGGGAAAGAGACGGGCCGGATCGGGCGGGGACTCCTGGTATTGGTGGGCGCCGGGAAAGGCGACACCGGGGACGATGTCCGGCGTCTGGCGGAGAAAACCGTTAACCTGCGGATTTTTGAAGACGAGGCGGGGAAGATGAATCTGTCCCTGTTGGATGTGGGCGGGGAGGTCTTGGCTGTCTCCCAGTTCACTCTTTATGCCGACTGCCGGAAGGGCAGGCGGCCCAGTTTCACCGATGCCGCCCCCCCTGAAGAGGGTGAGCAGCTTTATTTGGAGTATGTCAAGGCGGTTGAGGAGTACGGGGTGAAAGTCGCCACCGGTGTCTTCGGCGCCCATATGCAGGTGGAGTTGGTGAATGACGGGCCGGTGACGATCTGGCTGGATTCCGGGGAGTTGGCGAGACCCCGGTGAATCCGGCAAGGGTACCCCCCGGCGCACTGGGGTCGGGCGCCGGGCTTGGGTCTTTTGACAGTGGTTATGTAGAAGCACCGGGGGAAGGGTGGTTACCACAGGTACAAAGCAACATGAGCTAAGGTCAGGCGGTGAATAGAGAGCGACGAGCAACAAGAATTCTCAGAATACAAACTGCATACAATCGAGTGACAAGCTACGAACAACCAGCGACGAGTGGCGAGAACGCTTAAACGGCAAGCTAACAACCGGGCGACGAGTTACGAACAACCAGCGACGAGTAGCGAAAACGCTCAAACGGCAAGCTAACAACCGAGCGACGAGCGACGAGTGACGAGTATCGAGGAGGTGAGTGATATGAAGAGGAGGAAATGGTTATTTTTTCTGTTCTTGGTGGTGGTGACCGGGGTTTTTGCCTTTACTACCGGAGGTGCGGCGGAGAGCGGGTATAGATTGCCGGTCAAACAGGTGGTGGTCTATCCTGACGGTTTTAGCTTCCTGGTCCATGAAGGAGAGGTCCGGCTGCGCAACGGCGAGTGTGTGCTGGATTTTCTTCCCCAGGCTCTCCGTGGGAGCCTGCGCGTGTCGACACCGGCTTCCGGGGTCTCTGTGGAACAGGTGCGTGCCGAAGCCATACCGAAAAAAATCCCCTTCGAAAAAGAGGAGGAATTTTTCCGGCAAAATACCGGCAAGTCGGTTCAGCTTTTACTGGCCGACGGGGAGTTTGTCAGCGGTAAAATCAAAGGCTTTATTGGGACAGACCTGTTGGTGGTAACGGTTTTACATGGTAACGGCAGTATAGACCAGGCTTATCCTTTGGACCGGATTGCCGCCTATTATTTTATTGACCGGGCCAACTTGGAGAAAGAAGAGATAGAGAATACCGGCAGGCTCCTGGTGCGGTTACGGGGCGGTGACCCGAATGGCCAATACCCGTTGACCCTCAGTTATTTGCAGAAGGGTATTACCTGGTTTCCCGAGTACATACTGGATTTACGTTCGGAACACGGGGCCGAGCTAATCTTTTCCGCAGTGGTTAAGAACGACCTGATCGATTTGGAAAATACCACTCTGTACCTGGCAGAAGAAGGGCCGCGTTTCGACGGGGAGATATCGCCGTTGGTTGTTTTCACAGAGGAGGAAAAAGATCTCCTTTTATATGCTGCGTCACAGGAAAACCTTCGGGCTTTCAATGGCGTGGGAGAGAGTACCCTCCCTTCCTTGAGAGTCTATTCCATGCCCAGTATTTCTTTGAAAAAGGGAACGCGGATCGTTCTTCCTTTATTCCATGGAACGATCAGGACGGAACCCATCTATTGCCTGAATTTTAGCCAAAGCGGTTCTGGCGGCGATTACTCCGACTTGCCCGTCTGGAAGGGTTACCGGCTCTTTAATGATTCCAGCAGGAGGTTTTGGGTGGAGGGGCAGGCAATGATCACCAGTGACAATATACCGCTGGGCCTGCGGTGTTTCCCTTATATACCGCCCCAGGGGAGCGGGGAAATATTGGTCCAAACCGACGGTTCCATCCGGGCGCGGGTGGAAGAGGAGGAGTTCGAACGGACCCGCCGGACCATCTCTTTCCGTGGGCAGGAATATATGCTGGTCAAGGTACGGGGAGCGGTTATCCTGGATAATTACAAGGAGGAAACGGTAAAGATCTCAGTTACCCAGCGGCTTTTTGGAGAGGTCACCGCCGCCGGCGATCAGGGAAAAATTACGAAAAAGGCGCCTTTGGCCAATAACCCCAACCCCCAATCGGAGATCGCCTGGGAGGTTGAGCTCCCGGCCCGGGGGGAGAAGAAACTGACCTATGTTTACCAGGTCTATCTGCCAGGGCGTTAGCCACACGGTTTAAAGTCCTGTCTTGACATATGGGGAGTATTTCGCTATAATTAAGATACTGAAAGGCCCAGGTGGCGGAACTGGCAGACGCGTACGTTTGAGGGGCGTATGGGTTTCCCGTACCGGTTCGAGTCCGGTCCTGGGCACCATAAAATTTGCAAATACCAGGAGATCCGCCTTATTAACAGTTTTTTTCAAGCCATATTTTAACTGCCGGATCAATACCTGGTTCAGTTTTTCTCCGCGTTATCGCATCTATGGCGGCGCGGAGATTTTTGTTTATGGCCGAAAATTCATCATTTTTTTCCGTCTCTTTTACGTCCAGAATACGTAGAAACCCCAAAAATGCCTTTTTGTTTTGAAAACAATTGTTTATCTCTGCTAAATGCGGAAATTTGGTATTTAGTTGCCTTGTATAGTTACCGATAAAAGAAACAGAGATTGAAAAAATAACCAAGAAATGGCATACTATTATTTGCCCTTTCTTTTTATGAATAATATTATAAATAAGACAACCAGAAAAAGATAGGATGTGACGATTATGAAAAGGAGGAGAAAATTTATGATTAAGGGAGGATTGGAAGCTAACATATTGGTCAATCAAATAGAAAAAAAGTCCCGGGCAAAGACTGATTGGGAAGAATTAGCAGAAGAGTGTCAAGCGTTTGTGAAAGAAAAAGGGTTAACGGAAAAAGATTTACATGAGATAGAGATTTTTGTGGAGAAACTGCTAGATGGTGGAAGTTGTGGTTGATTCAAACGTGATTTTGCGGGCGCTTTTTTTTGGGGATAAATATAGCATGATATTACTACAAAAAGAAGCAGAACACAAAATCCGCTTCGTTTTTAACAAAGAAATGAAAAGAGAATTATGCATGAAATTCGCGAGCTTTCTTTTACGATATGGTGCTGACATAAGCAAAGCAAATAGATTAACTGATAAACTATCTACTATATTAAAAAGATCGAAGGAAGTGGGGCATAATACCTATTCCAATTTATGTACTGAAGATCGTAGTGATAATAAGTTCATTGATTGCGCGATAGACAGCAAAAGTGGATTTATTATTACTGAGGACTCGGATCTATCTGGGCTCGAAGGGATTATTTGTCGCAAATATAATTGTATCGTAAGAATATTAAGCCCTTATCAGTTCATCACTGAATATCTTTAGGTAGATCAGATCCGCAAGGTTTTTTATTTCAAGCGCCTGCGTAGCTGGTGTTGCCCGGGAGAGAGGTATATGGGTCATCCGTACCGGTTCGAGTCCGGATCAGGGCATCATCGTATTTACAAACACTCATAAAAAAAGCCCAGCTTGTAGCCGGGCTTTTTTGATTTTTTACGGACAAATGGAGCAAATCGTACTGAACCGGTTGGAAGGGAAAACCGTGACCTTCCCGGGCGGGCAGGGCAGTTTCTTGTTCTGAATCTTGAATCCGGCAAGCTGGAGGATTTGCACCACAGCCAAAAGCCGCTCAACCACCCTCAGGCCGAGCCGGCCGTTTCTGAGAATGACTTGGGCCTCTTGCAAATGACGGAGAATTCTCCGTTTCTCTTTTGAGGAGATGGGGAGGTTCCGGACGCCCCCGATCACAGTCTCGATTTCCCCGAGCAAATTATTGACCACTGACGGGGTTAGTCTCCCGGGGGTGTCCAGGAAATTCGCCACCCGTTGGGAGACCTTTTCGATTCTTCTCAATACTGCACAAGCGCTCATGGAGTCACCTCCTGGTCTAGTATATGAGAGGGCGCCGGGTGACTCTTTGTCAATTGGCTAAATGAGGCTGCCTTCCCAGAAAAATCTACCGCGGGCCCCGGGTGACGCGGGACCGGGAATCCGCCTTGGCGGTGATCAACTTGACCACCTCGGCAAGGGCGTCTTTCACTGCATAATTCTCCATTTTCCCCACTAACTCTTGGCGGTTCCGGTAGAGTTGGTGGATCCGCTCCAGGAGGGTTTCTTCTGTGGCCTCTTCTTCCGGGAGGACCATGCTGAAGCCCTGGGCGGCAAAGGAACGGGCGTTAAGGATCTGGTCGCCGCGGCTGGCCGTTTTGGGCAGGGGGATCAATAAGGCGGGTTTTTTCAGCGCCAGTAATTCAAAGAGGAAATTGGCGCCCGCCCGGGAGACGCAGAGATCGGCCGCTGCCAGGATATGCGGGAGTTCGGGACCGGCAAACTCAAATTGCCGGTAGCCCCTGGTCTTTACCAACCCCGGATCCAGGCGGCCCCGGCCGCAGATATGGATAACCTGAAAATCCTTGGTAAGTTGCGGGAGGATCGCCCGGATCAGGGAGTTGATCCGGGCTGCGCCCAGGCTGCCCCCGATTACCAATAAAACCGGGCGGCCGGGAGAAAAGCCGCAGAGCGCCAGCCCTTCTTCTTTGGAACCGGAGAGGAGAAACCGGCGGATTGGGTTCCCGGTGAGAACGGTTTTCCCGGCGGGGAGATGTTCCATGGTTTCCGGGAAGGAGACGCAGACCAGATCGGCGAAGGGAGTGCAGATCCGGTTGGCCAGGCCGGGGGTGAGGTCGGATTCGTGGAGGATCACCGGGATTCTGTTGAGCCAGGCGGCGATGACCACCGGTACGGAGACAAAGCCGCCTTTGGCAAAGACGATCCGGGGGCGGATCTTTTTTAGCAACCGGAAGGACTGGTAGAGGCCGCCCAGGACCCGGAAAGGATCGGAGAGGTTTTTCAGCGACAGGTAACGGCGGAGTTTTCCGGTGGCGATTGGGTGGTAGGGGAGGCCGGCGCCGGCGAGGAGTTCTTTTTCAATCCCCTCCCTGCTCCCGATGTAATGGATCTCCCAGCCCAACTTTTGCAACTCCGGGATGAGAGCCAGATTGGGCATGACATGGCCGGCGGTGCCCCCGCCGGTGAGGACGATTCTTTTCATTTTTTCACTTCCCCATGGATAATATTTGGTTTATGATATTTGGTTTATGATATAATTAAGGGCGAACGGTCACAGGGAACTACCAGGGCAAAATTTCCGTTACTAAAGTAGTGCTTACTGTAGTAGCCCTGCAAAAGCAGGGGGACTTTTCATTAATCCCACTGTTTTTTATTATACTACACTATTTACTAAAATTATGGCGGATTCTTTTTCAGATTTAAAGATAAGGAGAGAGGGCCAGTGATTAAAGTCGAGAACGTCACGAAACGTTATGGCGCCCATGTGGCAGTCAACAACCTGAGTTTCACGGTCAGCCGGGGGGAGGTCCTGGGTTTTCTGGGACCGAACGGCGCCGGCAAAACCACCACCATGAATATTATCACCGGCTATATTTCCGCCACCGAAGGCCGGGTGGAAGTGGGTGGCCATGATATCCTGGAGGAACCCTTGGCGGTTAAGAAGATGATCGGGTATATGCCGGAGTCGCCTCCTCTCTACGGTGATATGACGGTCCGGGAGTACCTTGATTTTGTCACCAGAATTAAGAAGGTCCCGCCGGAGGAAGCGAAAACCGGCATGGAGAAGATTATGGATCTGGTGAAGATCGGCGATGTGCAGAACCGCTTAGTCAAGAACCTCTCCAAAGGGTACAGGCAAAGGGTGGGGCTGGCCCAGGCCCTGGTGGGAAACCCGCCGGTCCTGATCCTTGACGAGCCGACGATTGGCCTTGATCCCAAGCAGATCATTGAGATCCGGACCCTCATCAAAGAACTGGGGAAAGAACATACCATTATTTTAAGCTCCCATATTTTACCCGAGGTTAGTGTGGTCTGCGAGCGGGTGCTCATAATAAACAAAGGCGAGATTGTTGCGGACGATACCCCGGAAAACCTGGCCAATCGCCTTTCCGGCAGGAACCGGCTGCTCGTCCGGGTTGCCGGGCCGGAGGACCGGGTCCGGGAGGCCCTGGCCGGTGTGGAGGGGGTCAAGAACGTTGAAGAACAGGGGTCGGCTGAACCCGGGACCTGCGATTTTCTCGTGGAAGCGGAGGCGGAGACGGATATCAGAAAGCCGATCTTTTACGCCATGAGCAACGAAGGGTATCCAATCCTCATGTTAAAACCGGTCGACCTGACCCTGGAAGAGATCTTTTTACAGATTATCACCGAGGAAAGAGAGGTTTCTTAAGGTATAAGGGGATGGAAAAGGCATATGCGGTTTACGCCGGACCGGACGGGGAGATCGGGATCGACGAGGAGAGGCTGGCCTTGGGCGCCAGTGGGGACCAATGGGCGGAATTGACCATGGATTCCCTGGTTCCCTTGCCGCCTGAAGCGGACCTCTTTCTTCTCCCCGGGCGCCGGCCCGCCGGGCTCAACAGGCAAAGCGGCAGGCATGAGTTGTTGCCCGGGGAGGAACGGACGGCGGTGGCGGCCGGCGTCCCTCCCGGTTATACCCGGCTCTTTTTACCGGCTTACCGGCCGTTGCCTTCCGCGCCGCACCTGCCGCTCTTCGGTTACACGGCTGTGGCGGCGGTCAATGGCCGGCTTTTTATTGCAGCGCAAAAGACGGACGAGGCGCCGGCCGGGTGGCAGTTGCGGACCAGGGAAACAAGGAAAATCCCGGCTTTGGTCAAGAAAAAACTGGCAGCCCACCCGGAAAACCGGATCCTGAAGCAACTGGCCCACTGCACCCTGGTTTATAAATGCCTGACGGCGCGGAATATCTTCCTTGGCCGCGGGGAGGGGGGCGTGCCGGTCTCTTCCTCTTGCAACGCCCGTTGCTTGGGCTGTATTTCCCTGCAACCGGCGGAGTGTTGTCCCTCGCCGCAGGAGCGGATTGCTTTTCAACCGTCGGTGGAGGAGATTGTTGAGGTGGCCGTACCCCACCTGCAGGCCGGCAAGACCATCATCAGTTTTGGCCAGGGGTGCGAGGGGGAACCGTTGACAGTCTGGCCGCGGCTAGTCCGTGCCGTGGAAAGAATCCGGAGGTATACCGGCGCGGGTACGATCAATATTAATACCAATGGCGGGATTCCTGAAGGGCTGGAGGCACTGGCCGGGGCCGGTTTGAATTCCGCCCGGATCAGCCTGTTGTCGGCGCTTCCCGGCAGCTACCAGCGGTACCACCGGCCGCAGAATTACAGCCTGGACCAGGTAGGCCAGTCCATCGACCGCCTTGGGGCGGCGGGGGTCTTTATCTCCTTGAACCTGCTGGTGATGCCCGGATTTACCGACCGCCGTGAAGAGATGGCGGCGCTTTTCAAGTGGCTGCGACGGCACCCGGTGGACATGATCCAACTGCGCAATTTAAACATCGACCCGGACTGGTTTTGGCGGGTGATGGGGCCCGCTTCCGGGCCCGCCGCCGGGATCAGCCGCTTCTGTGCCGAACTGAAAAAGGAATTCCCCGGGCTTTTGGTGGGGAATTTTAACCGGCCGCTTTAGCCGGCCACCGTTTCTGCCGCCCGCGAACTGCCGGTTGCTACCACTGGAAATAGCCGCGGATCCCGTTGGCAATCGCCCGGGCCAACCGGTCCTGGTAAACCGGGGTTCCGAGCAGACGCGCTTCTTCCGGATGGGAGAGAAAACCGGCTTCCACCAGAACAGCGGTTAAACCGCTTTGGTTGAGGATGAAGAAATTGCCCGGGGCCGCCTTTTGGGGTACGGCTTGTATCCTGTTCAATTCTTCCTGGATCGCGCAGGCCAGTTCTTTACCGGTATTATTACGGGGGTTGTAAAAAACCACCGCCCCCCGTCTTTTTTTATCTCCCGCCCAGTCGCAGTGGATGCTGATGAGGCAAACAGCCCGGGTGTTCCTGGCCTTTTCGATGCGGGCGGCCAGATCCCGCCGGTGCCGGCCGCTTTTCCCCGGGCGAAAAGGGGAAAGATCCGTATCGGTTGTTCTGGTCATGACAACCTTCACCCCGCCGGCACGTAAGTGATCCCGCAGGCGCAGGGCGATGGCGAGGTTGATATCCTTCTCTAAAGTCCCCTCTTGGTCACTGGTACCGCCGTCGACACCACCGTGCCCGGGGTCAACTACCACCACCGGCCCGGTCTCCGCGATGAGGCTCCGGATTAAACCGGAAGGCGAGAAGGCCCCGGCCAGCAGGGAGGCAAGGACCAGCGCGCCCAGGGCCAGGAGAAAACGGCGAAACCCCGGCGGCAATAATAGGAGGATCAGCACGAGACTCACATCGCTTTCATTATTATAGATATTTATTCCGGAGGCTTGGCCGGATATAACGGGTATTGGAGGAGAAAAGATGGTGACGGCTGGTGGGAACAGGCGGCCTTTCCGGGGCTGGCGTCCCGGCATCCGCCGCGTTTTGCCGCGGATCCCCGGGGAGGTAACGGCGGTGATTGCCGAGTTGAAAACCCGCGGGTTCCAGGCTTTTCTTGTTGGCGGCGCCCTCCGCGACCTCTTGTTAGGGCGCCCGCCGGGCGACTGGGATGTGGCCACCGACGCCCTGCCTGCACAGGTGGAGGAGGCCTTCCCCGGCCGCCTGCTTGTCCATACGGGCAAACGTTTTGGGACCATCCGGGTCCTGGCCGGGGAGATACCGGTGGATGTGACGACCTTCCGCCGGGAAGGCGCGTATACCGACGGCCGCCGCCCGGATTGGGTGGAGTTTAGAGGGTCGGTGGTGGATGACCTTTCACGCCGGGATTTTACGGTTAACGCCATGGCCCTGGACCCGCTGGCGCAAGAATTGGTGGATCCCTTCAGGGGCCGGCGGGATCTGCGGAGACGGGTCATCCGGACGGTGGGGGATCCCCAAGCCCGGTTTCGCGAGGACGCCCTGCGGATGCTGCGGTTCTACCGTTTCCAGGCGGTCCTTGACTTCCGCGGGGAGGCGGGGACAGAACGGGCCATTGCCCGGGTGGCGGCTGAGGAACCTTCCCTTATTGCCAAGGTCAGTCCCGAGCGGATCCGGGAGGAACTAAACAAGCTCCTTACCGGGGTTGCCCCGGGCAAAGGCTTGCGGGGATTGGTGCGGACGGGCCTTTTGCCGATGATTCTGCCGGAATTTGCCCCGGTGGTGAAGGAACCGGGGTTAATGGCGCATTTAATCGCCACGGTGGAGGCGGTCAGACCCGAGTTGCACCTGCGCTGGGCAGCTATCCTCCACGATCTGGGGAAACCGGCAACCCGGATCCAGGACGGTACGGGCGTCCATTATTTCGGCCATGAGCAGGCTGGGGAGAAACTGGCCGCTGCCCTGCTTGAGCGGCTCCGCTTCTCCCGGGCATTTACGGAGAGGGTTTTGGTTTTAGTCCGGCGGCATATGTTCCCGTGCGACCCGATGATGACCGATACGGCCCTGCGGCGCCTGGCCGCCAAGGTGGGGCGGGAGGCCCTCTTTGATTTGCTCGAGTTACGCCGGGCCGATATTGTGGCCAGCGGGCGCCAGTACCACCGGGCATGGCGGACCCTTTACGAATTCGCCTCCCGTATTCAAGCCCTGCTCCAGGAGGAGAAGGTCTTGACCATGGCCGATTTGGCGGTCGACGGCCATGATATCATGGATGTACTGGGCTTGGCCCCCGGCCCGGAGGTCGGCCGGGTTTTGCAGGAACTCTTCTATTGGGTGACCGAAGACCCGGCGCGGAATACCCGGGAAAGGCTCCTGGGCTACCTTAAAGAAAAAAAGAAAAACCCCCCTGAAGATGAAGGTTAAGACCGGATGATCATGAATAAACCCGGAATCTCGCATTAAGCCGGTCCGTCTCATGTTTCCTTCCTTTCCGGCATATTTTTGTTAGGGAAAGGAAGAGGGCAATGGCGAAGACGGCAAAAAACGGCCACCGGAGAAGAAAACCCTGCAAGACACTGCTGGTAAATTTTTTTGGCCTTCCCGGGGAGGTACTTTTGGACCTTCCCCGCTTGGTTATGCTGGGCAACAACCGGATGGTGGTGGAAAACCACCGGGGGTTGTTGGAATACACAGAGGAGACGGTCCGGATCAAAACCGCGCAGAACGGCGAGATCCGGGTCACCGGGAAGGGCCTCAACCTTTTGTACATGGCCAGAGAGGAATTGGGCTTGGCCGGGCGGTTTCTCCGGATCGATCTGCCGGGGGGAGAAGGTTAGGATGTACCGGTGGTTGCTGGATTTTTACCATGGCTACCTGGTCGTAATGGCCCAGGGCAAAAGGTTGGAGGCCTTGCTGAACAGGGCGGCGGCGACAGGGATTTACCTTTGGGGGATCCGGCGCCCGGCCCCCGGCCGGCTTCTCTTCAGGGTGAGAGGGAAGGATTTTCCCCGTTTGCGCCCGGCTTTCCGCCGGTGCGGCTGCCGGGGGAAGATCTTGCACCGCAGTGGCCTGCCTTTTCTCCTCCGGCGTCTCTTACAGAATAAAGGCCGGTGGTTGGGGCTGGCCTTTTTTATCACCGCCATCCAGGTCCTGGCCTCCTTTGTCTGGGTGGTCGGCGTGGCGGTGGAAAACGGGGAATTGCCCGGGGAACCCCGGATCCGGGAGGAGTTGAGGGAAATTGGTGTACGCCCCGGGGTCTCGCGGGGAAAAATAAAAAAAGCCCATGAGCGGATTTTAGAGGAACTGACCATCGCCTTCCCGGAAGCGGCCTGGATCGACGTGGAATTGCGGGGGGTGGTGGTGCTGGTGACGATGGTGGGCAAAACCCCGCCCCCGGCAGAAGAAGAAGGCCCCGGGGATATTGTCGCCGCCAAAGAGGGTTTGGTTAGTGAAGTGATTGTCCTGGAAGGGACCCCGCTGGTGAAAGCGGGCGATATGGTCAGCCGCGGTGATCTGCTGATCTTGGGGGAAAAGATATTACCCCGCCGGGAAGGCGGGTTTATTAGTCAGCCGGTCCGGGCTGACGGGATAGTCAAAGCCCGTGTCTGGTATGAGCAAAAAATTGAGGAACCGCTGGTAATATGGAGGCCGGTGCGGGGGCCCCGGGAAAGAGTGGTTTTCTCCTTGCGCTGGCGGGACCGGGTCTTCCCTTTTTACCGGCGGGACAGGATTTCCGGGATGGTTCTCTGGGAGCGCCACACAAAAAGGATTTGCCGGGGAAGGAATCAAATGAATTTAGTCGAATTAATAAAGGATATATACTCGGAAGTCTCCTGGATGAAAGTGCGGGTTTCGCCGGAGGAAGCCCTGGCGAAAGCACGCCGGGAAGCCGCACGGGAACTCTCCTTCCTGCTTCCGGAGGCGGCCGCGGTGAAAAACCGCCGGGAAGAGTGGGAAACCGGCGAGGACTTCCTTACTTACCGCCTGGTCGTTGAGACCCTGGAGGATATCGCCCAACTGGCCGTTTCCACCAGGGAGAGGCAGGAAGAGCCCGGGGAAGACCGGAACCGGGAGACGGCGCCGGAAGCCGGCAACGGGCAGGCCTCCGGCATCTAGAAGGAGGAGAAAAAAGCGTCATTGAACCAGGAAAATTTGACCCTGAAGGTTGATCCGCAGGCAGCCCCGGCTCTTTTTGGCCAGTATGACCAGAATTTACGCCAAATCGCAGAAGAGCTGGGGATTGATTTAACAGCACAAGATAATATCATCTACCTTTCCGGGGAAAATGAAGCTGTTAACCAGGCATTGGCCGTATTGGAACAACTTAAAGCCCAAGTGGAAAACGGTATTTTCCCCGGGCCTTCGGAAGTCAGGTATGCTTTGTCTTTAGTAAAAAGCGACAATAAGGCGGCAAAGAAAAGCGATTTTACCCGGGAAGTGGTGCAAGTCACCAACAGGGGGAAGAAGATTTACCCCCGGACCATCGGCCAGAAGCAATATATTGACGCCATCCGGGAAAACAATCTAACCTTTGGTATTGGTCCGGCAGGAACCGGCAAGACCTACCTGGCGGTGACGATGGCCGTTGCGGCTTTGCACAGTAAAGAGGTGGCCCGGATCGTTCTTACCAGGCCGGCGGTGGAGGCCGGGGAGAAATTGGGCTTTCTTCCCGGGGATCTCCAGGAAAAGGTCGATCCCTACCTCCGCCCCTTGTATGACGCCTTGTTTGATCTTTTGGGAATGGATTTATACCAGCGTTATACCGAACGCCGGATTATTGAGATTGCGCCCCTTGCCTACATGCGCGGGCGGACGTTGGAAGATTCCTTTATCATCCTGGATGAGGCGCAGAACACCACCCCCGAACAGATGAAGATGTTCCTGACCCGGATGGGGTTCGGTTCCAAGATGGTGGTGACCGGCGATATCACCCAGGTTGATCTCCCGAAGGGCGAGACCTCCGGGTTGGTGGAGGCCACGCGGATCCTGGAGGGAATCCCGGGGATCGCCATTGTTTACCTGAGCGACCAGGATGTGGTCCGTCACGAGTTGGTGCAAAGGATTATCCGTGCGTATGAAAGCTTCGAGAAGAGACGGCAGGCAAGTGAGGCGTAGAGGAAAGGGAGCGCAAAATGGTTAGGAAGCAAAAACGCCCTTCGTGGCAGTCGGTTTTTAATTGGGGCGAAAAAAAGAAGAAGTTCCTTCCCTGGTTACAGAAGATTTTTCTGGAAAAGGCCAACCGGCAGCGGGCCTTAATGGCCGTGAGTTTCCTTTTAATGGTGGCCATCCTCCAGATCGATCTGGTACCCAAAACGATCCAGGTGGAATTAGGCCAGCCAAGCCCGGATAAGGTTGAGGCGCCCCGGACGGTGATCAATGCCGTAAAGACCGAGGAGCTTCAGGAGGAAGCGGCAGCCAAAGCCCTGGAGGAGGCCTTGCCCAAGCCGGAATTCCAGATTATCTCCGCACAGGCACGGAACCAGGCGGTGGCCCTGGTTTCCGGTGTTTTTGCCGTTTTTGACAGCGAAAGGGGCGGGCGCGGGGAAGAACCCCCGGCGGAGCGCGAATTGGAACACCAGATCCAGAGGGTCCGCTCGGAGTTGGTGGTCTTAAAGGAGGAATTTACCGCCCTGCCGCCGGAACAGATCAAAGCCCTTTTATTGATGGGGGATGAGGACTACGACCGGGTAAAAAAGGGCGTTCGCCAGATCTTCCCGGCGATCCAGGGGGATGAGCGGATCAGCCCGGAGCGAATCGACGAGCTGAAAAAGGATTTGGACCGGTTTCTCCTCACCTACCCGCTGTTGCCCCAGGATCAGGAACCGGCGCGGGCTTTGATCTCCGCGATGCTTTTCCCGAACCTCGTGCCGGACCAGGCGAAACTCCGCCAGGTTCAGGAGGAAGCAAGGAAGAAGGTCACCCCGGTTACCATTGAAAAGGGAAGCGTGATTTTAAGGGAAGGGGAGATCGTCACCAGCGAGCATATCCGGATCCTGCGGGACCTGGGCCTCATTGACAACCAGGGCAACCGGTTGTTGATCTTTTTCAGCCTGGCCTTATTCTCCCTTTTCCTCTTTGGGATTGGCTTTTTCTATCTCTACCGGTTCAATAAGAAGATTTTGCAACAGGAGAACCGCTTGTACCTCTTGACCCTGGTGACCCTGGTCGTACTGGTGACGGCGAAGATCATGAGCATGCCGGATATTCCCTTGCTCCGGTATTTGATCCCCCTGCCTTTTGCCGGGGTGATCCTGACCATTCTCCTCAACCCCCAGGTGGCCTGGGTGATAACTGCCCTGCTCAGCCTGATGGTGGGGGTGGTGGTCGATTTCAACCTTTCCCTGGTGGTCTTTTACTTTATCAGCGGGACCGTTGCCGTCTACAGTGTGACCAATATCACCCAGCGCAAAGAGATGATCCGGGTCGGCTGGCTCCTGGCCGGGGTCAATTTCTGCGCCGCGGTTACCTTGGGGCTGCTTTTTGGGGAGCGGAACTTCTTGAGCCTTTTGGGTACAACGATGGTCGGCGGTTTCAACGGGATCTTCTCGATTGCTTTGGCCAACGGTTTCCTCCCCTTCCTTGAGCAGCTTTTCCGGGTGACTTCCGCTTTAAGCCTCCTGGAACTGGCCAACCCCAATATGCCGCTCTTGAAGAGGCTATTGATTGAGGCTCCCGGAACTTACCACCACAGCATCATCATGGGGAACCTGGCGGAAGCGGCGGCCGACGCCATCGGCGCCGACAGTATTTTGGTCCGGGTCGGCGCCTATTACCATGATATCGGGAAACTCCAGCGGCCTTATTTCTTTGTGGAGAATCAGATTGCCCAGGACAACCCCCATGAGAAGCTCTCCCCGAACCTGAGCACCTTGATTATCACTTCGCATGTGCGGGACGGGGTGGAACTGGCCCGCCAGTACGGGCTCCCGGAGAGTGTCATTGAGATTATCGAGCAACATCACGGCACCGACCTGCTGCGCTATTTCTTCAAGCGGGCTGCCGAAAATGTGCAGGAAGAAAAGGAAACCCTGGCGGAGGGTAATTTCCGTTACCCGGGCCCCAAACCCCGGACCAGGGAAGCGGCCATCATTATGCTGGCCGATTCGGTGGAGGCCGCCGCCCGGGCCATGGAACAGCCGACACCCAGCCGGTTGGAAGCCCTGGTCGACAAGATCATTAAAGACCGGCTGGAACTGCGGCAACTTGATGAGACCGACTTGACCCTGAAGGATTTGGACAAGATCAAGGCGGCTTTCGTAAAGGTCCTGACCGGCATCTTCCACCACCGGATTAAATACCCGGATCTCGAGAGCGAAGCGGAAAGGAAGAAACTTGTTGACGGTAATAATCAATAACCGGCAGCGGCAGACAAAAATCGAAAAAGAGTTGAAAGAGGCCCTGGCCCGCCTGGCCCGGCGGGTTTTAAGCGCCCACGGGAAGGAGCGGGCGGAAGTAGGAGTGACGCTGGTGGGGGAGAAGACCATCCAGCAGCTTAACCGGGATTACCGGGGGATCGACGCCCCCACGGACGTCCTTTCCTTTCCCCTGCAGGAGCCGGGAGAAACCCAGGCCGGCGAGGAACCGGAGCTCCTCGGTGATGTGGTGATCTGTGTCCCCCGCGCCTTGGCCCAGGCCCGGGAGTTTGGCCATTCTTTCCGGAGGGAACTCCTCTACCTGGCCGCCCATGGACTCCTGCACCTGCTGGGGTACGATCATGAAAACGAGGCGGAAAAGCGGGAGATGAGGGAGAAGGAGGAAGCTTTTCTCAGCGGGCTCAATGGCGATGAAGAATAGGAACTTACTGGAGAGTTTAAACCGGGCGGCCGGCGGGGTCATTTACTGCCTGCGTACGCAGAGAAATTTCCGGATCCATGTCTTTGCCGCCGCGGCGGTTCTCCTCTTGAGCCTCTGGTTTCGCATTAGCAAAGGGGAGTTTCTCCTGGTTTTGGCGGCCATTTTTATGGTCCTGATCACCGAGGTGATTAATACCGCCGTCGAAGCGACGATTGATCTTATCACCGACCGCTACCATCCACTGGCGGCTACCGCCAAGAATCTCGCTGCCGGGGCCGTGATCCTGGCGGCGGTTTACGCTGTGATCACCGGGTATATTGTTTTCTTCCCGAAAATCGACCCGTTGGTTCCAAAGGTCATCTCTGCCGTGAGGGATTCCCCGGCTTATTTGAGCCTGATTGCGTTGGTCCTGGTTTTCCTGGCCGTCCTTGTCTTGAAGACCCGGACCGGCAAAGGACTTCCCTTTTCCGGGGGGATGCCCAGCGGCCATGCGGCTCTGGGGTTTGCCGCCGCCACGATCATTGCTTTGCTCAGCAACAGCGGGCTCGTCACCGGGTTGGCTTTGTTGATTGCTTTCCTTTTGGCAGAGAGCAGGGTGGAGACGAAGATCCACACGCCGGTTGAGGCGGTGCTCGGCGGTTTGCTGGGGATCTTCCTGACTTTACTCATTTTCCAACTCATCCCCCGGCTGTGGTGACGCAACTATCCCGGCGGGCAGAGATAAAGGCTCATACCTGAGGAAGAAAAGCTTATGCATTGGAAAGAGTAGTCTATGGAATATGCATTGGAAAGAGTAAGGAGAAGAAGGGCAATTGCTGTTAAGCGATTTTGACTACGTCTTGCCGGAGGAACTCATCGCTCAGTACCCCCTGGAAGAACGGGACCGGTCCCGCCTGCTTGTCCTGGAAAGGGCGGATAACCGCCTGCACCACGTGGGCTTTTCCGACCTGCCCGCTTGGCTGAACCCCAATGACCTGCTGGTCTTTAACGATACCCGGGTGATCCCGGCCCGTTTGTGGGCAAAAAGGCTCCCCGGCGGCGGGAAGACCGAGGTCCTGCTCTTACACCCCATAAGCGATAATGAGTGGGAAGTCCTTGTCCGCCCGGGCCGGAAGGTCCGCACCGGGCAGAAGCTGGTCTTTGGCGGGGAAAAGAGACTTACGGCGGAGACGGTTGCCCGTACCCCTGCGGGCGGCCGGGTGCTCCGCTTTAACCGGCAAGGCGAGGAATTACGGGCCTGCTTCGATGAGTTGGGGGAGGTCCCTTTACCCCCTTATATCAAAGAACCGGCAGCGGCGGAGCGGGTGCGCATGCGCGAGCGGTACCAGACGGTTTACGCCCGTATTGAAGGATCGGCGGCCGCGCCAACGGCCGGGCTGCATTTCACCCCGGATTTGCTGGCCGCGGTCCGGGCGCGGGGAGTGCGGACCGCCTTTCTCACCCTCCATATCGGCCTGGATACTTTTCGCCCGGTAAAAACCGAGCAAATTGAAGAACATAAGATGCACAGCGAAGAATTCCGGATCAGCCCGGAAGTGGCGGAGGCGGTGGCGGAGACAAGGAGGGCCGGCGGGCGGGTGATTGCCGTGGGGACCACAGTGACCCGGGCCTTGGAGAGTGCGGCCGGGGAAAACGGGGAGATTGCGGCGGGGACCGGCCGGACGGAACTCTTTATTTACCCGGGCTATCGTTTCAAGGTGGTGGACGCCCTGCTGACCAATTTTCACCTGCCCCGTAGTACGCTGCTGATGCTGGTCTGCGCCTTTGCCGGGCGGGAACGGGTTTTAGCCGCTTACGAGGAAGCGGTGCGCAGGCGTTACCGCTTTTTCAGTTTTGGCGATGCCATGTTGATTGTTTAGTTCTTTAGTCAGGTACGCTTTAGGCTATTGTTTACCATTTTAGACTGGTCCATGTTGATAGTTTGATATTCTGGTCTGGAGAGGGTGAGGTCCCTTCAAATTCACTGTTGAATATAAATCCAAAGAGAACCGGGGGCGGTGCGGGGTCCTCCACACCCGGCGGGGGGAGATCCCTACGCCTGTTTTTATGCCGGTGGGTACCAAGGCCACGGTAAAGACCCTGACTCCCGCCCACTTGCAGGAGATCGGCTTCCCGATTATCCTGGCCAACACCTACCACCTTTACCTGCGGCCGGGGAGCAAGATCGTCCAGGAAGCCGGCGGACTCCATTCCTTCATGAACTGGCCAGGGGCGATCCTCACCGACAGCGGGGGTTTTCAGATTTTCAGCCTCGCCTCCTTGACCAAGGTGGAAGAGGAGGGGGTCGTCTTCCGTTCGCATCTTGACGGGTCAACCCATTTTCTCACCCCGGAAAAGGTGATGGAGATCGAGGCGGAACTGGGCGCAGATATAATTATGCCCCTTGACCAATGCCTTCCCTACCCCTCGCCCTACGAGGCGGCGCGGGAAGCGCAGGAAAGAACCACCAGGTGGGCTGCGCGTTGCCAGGAGGCGCAGAAAAATCCCGGGCAGGCTTTGTTCGGGATTGTACAGGGGGTTGTCTACCGTGACCTGCGGGAAAAAAGCGCCCGGGAACTGGTGGCCATGGATTTCCCCGGCTACGCTGTGGGCGGGCTCAGCGTTGGTGAACCCAAGCCTCTAATGTATGAGGTTCTTGACTACACCGTGCCCCTGCTGCCGGAGGAAAAGCCCAGGTATCTCATGGGTGTCGGGTCGCCGGATGCCCTCTGGGAGGGGGTGGCCCGCGGGATTGACATGTTTGACTGTGTTTTCCCCACCCGGATCGCCCGGAACGGGACGGCCATGACCAGCCGGGGGCGGGTGATTATCCGCGATGCCGTCCACGCCCGGGATTTTTCACCCCTGGATGCGGAGTGTTCCTGTTACACCTGCCGGAATTTTACCCGCGCCTACCTGCGGCATCTTTTTAATGCCAAGGAGATCCTTGGCCTGGTCCTGGTCACCTACCACAACCTTTATTTCCTCCGGGGAATGATGGAGGAGATCCGCCGCGCCTTGAAGGAAAACCGGTTCAACCAGGCGAAAGAGGAGTTTTTTCACAGGTATTACGGCCCGGGAAAGGAGAAAAATGACCCCGCCGGGTAGGATTTTCCTCCCTGATGTGGAATACTAATGCGTAATCCCGGGCTGACAATAAAAACTAATGGAGGTTGGAAAATGAATCTTCTTTTGGCTCAAGCAGAAACAGCAGCGCAAGCCCAGCCGGCCAGCAACCCCGGCATGCTTCTCATCTGGATGATTGTGGTTTTTGCGGTTTTCTGGATAATGATGGTTATGCCCCAGCGGAAACAGCAAAAAAAGCGGGAGGCGATGCTGAACGCTTTGAAGAAGGGGGATAAGGTCATCACCATCGGCGGGATCCACGGGGAGATCACCAAGATTGACGGGGATGATATCCTCCTGCGGGTGGGCGACAAGGTTGAACTCAAGATGTTGCGGAGCGCTGTTTCCCGGGTGAAAGGGGAATAGGCCTTGCGGCGGGAAATGGAATACCTCAGTACCCGGGGCGGCAGTGAACCCGTCTCGTCTGCCGTGGCGATCAAGACGGGGCTGGCGCCCGACGGGGGCCTGTTTGTCCCTGAATTCCTACCGGAAATTGACTTGACGGAGGCTGCCGCCGCCGCGGCCCAAGGTTACCGGGAACTGGCCGGGTTGATCCTCCGTCCTTTTCTTTCCGATTATTCCGACGGGGAATTAGGGGGTGTGATTGAAAAGGCTTACGGCGGCAATTTCGACACCCCGGAGATCGCTCCCGTCCATTTGACCGGGGAGAAAATGGGCTTTTTGGAGCTTTGGCATGGCCCGACCTGCGCCTTTAAAGACCTGGCCCTGCAGGCCCTGCCGCATCTGCTGAAAACCGCGGTGGCCAAGACCGGTGACCGGTCGGAGATCGTTATTTTGGTAGCCACCTCCGGGGATACTGGCAAGGCGGCCCTGGAGGGGTTCAGGGATCTCCCCGGTACGCGGGTGATTGTTTTCTTCCCGGACCAGGGCGTCAGTAAAATCCAGGAGCGGCAGATGACCACCCAGGAAGGGGCCAATACCCATGTGGTGGCTGTTGAAGGCGATTTTGACAAGGCCCAGGCCGGGGTGAAGAGGCTCTTTGCCGATGAGGAACTGAAAACCGCCATGCACCGGCAGGGAATGGCTTTTTCCTCAGCCAACTCGATTAACTGGGGGCGGCTGGTCCCGCAGATTGTCTATTATTTCTGGTCCTGGTTCGAGGGGCGGGAAAAAGGGCTTTTCGCAGAGGGCGAAGAGGTCAACATTGTGGTCCCCACCGGGAATTTCGGTAATATCCTTGCGGCTTACTACGCCAAGCAAATGGGCCTTCCCGTTCACCGGCTGGTCTGTGCTTCGAACAAAAACAATGTCTTGACTGATTTTATCAATACCGGTTTTTACGACCGGCGCCGGCAGTTATACCGGACCATCTCTCCTTCCATGGATATCCTGGTCTCCAGCAACCTGGAGCGGCTCCTCTTTGAACTGGTGGACCGGGATCCGGCGGCGGTAAGGGGTTTCATGGGCCGGCTGCAGGAGGAAGGCTGTTACCAACTGGGGGCAGAGGCCCACGCCCGGTTGCAGGAGGAGTTTTGGGGCGGCTTTGGCAATGACGAAGAGGCCATGGCCACAATTGGGGATGTTTATGAAAAATACGGGTATTTGATTGACACGCATACAGCGGTCGGGGTAAAGGTCTGCCGGGATTACCGGGAAGAAACCGGCGACCAGCGGCCGGCGATCATTGCCGCCACCGCCAGCCCTTTTAAATTCACCAGGAGCGTCGTCCAGGCGGTCATGGGTGAAGAGAGTTGCCGGGGCAAGGACGATTTTGCGCTCTTGGAGGCTTTATCCGCTTTTACCGGGGAGGAGATCCCTGCCGCCCTCCGGGGCTTACGGGAAAAACCGGTCCGGCACCGCCTGAAGACGTCCCCGGAAGGGATGAAAGAAGTAACAGGGCAGATTTTGGGGATTAACTGACGCGGAGACATTTACAAATGAAGAAGCAGTGAGAGGTGAGGACGCGTACTCTTCCCACCTCTCACTTTTTATTTTCGTATCCGCCTTTTTCCGTCTCCTTAGTTGCCGGCCCGGGCTTCGGTGCGGAAAACAAGGTCGAGCGCACCGAGGATAATATGGGCTACTCCGAACCCCAGAACGAACCAGGCCCAATTCATCGGAAGAAAACTGTAACCAATCGCCGATACCAGGGCGCCCAAAGCGATTACGATCCAATCAGCCGTTCTCATCTTTCCCACCTCCCTCGCAGATGGCGGCGGTTGCCCTTTTCTTATATTCTTCACCGGAAGACGGGAAATTAACGGGGCGCAGGCCGGCAAAAGGTTGGGAAATTTTTCAGGCACGCCGGGGCGGCGGATGCCGGTTTTACCAGCCGTCCTCTCCCGGCTTATCGAAGTAAACCTGGTCACTCCACAGGCTCTCGTTGCCGCCCCGGTCAAAGCTGCTGACGGCATACCCGACCCGGCCGTTATGATAGTTGCCGGCGTCCACAGTATCGGTGTAGGTATGGGTATCTCGATCCACCTCGGCCAGGTGGATAAAGCGCCCTTCGGCATTGGTCCGGTAGAGGCGGTAACCTTCCAGGTCCGCTACGAAAACCGCTGTCCAGGAAAGGCGGAGGGTGACGGAACCGTTATCCCCGGGTTCCTCCAGGCTCAGGTATAATTGAGCGGGTTTTTCCGGGGGGAAATCGATGGTCCCCTCGATAAATAACTCCCCGTCCGGGCCGACAGTTAACTCACTGGTCCTGCCCGGGAGAATATGCACCGTATAGAAGGGGCTTTTATAATCCGCA